>JBBQVO010000052.1:0-17928 GCA_038211505.1 Dehalococcoidia bacterium
GCGAACGCAGCATGTCCAGGCAGACGCGGGCGACGATCGTCGTCAGCCACCCGCCGAGGTTCTCGACGCCGCCGGCGCCGGAGCGGCTGAGCCGGAGCCAGGATTCCTGGACGGCGTCGTCCGCCTCGCTCAGTGAGCCAAGCATCCGGAAGGCGACCGCGCGCAAGTGGGTGCGGTGTGCCTCGAACTGCTCCGCCAGCCCGTCATGTTCGTCCATCGGTCACATTCCTCCGTCGCGTTCCGTCATAGTAGTGAGGAGCGAAACGCATCGGTCATATTCCCTCAACGCGCTCCGTCATAGTAGTGACGAACGAAACCCGGCTGATGTGACGAAGGAGACCAGCTGGATAATCAGTATTCCGGCTCAGCAAAGACCGTCGAAATCCCTTGGAGGAGAGTAATCATGCAAGCACGAATGAGCAACCCGGCAATGATCCTTCCTGCCGCCATGCATGCCATTGGCGCCCTGCTCACGACCATCAGAAAGGGCGGCGTGCCAGCGGCGACGCTCGAGCTTGTCCACCTGCGCGCGAGCCAGATTAATGGCTGCAGCTTCTGCGTTGATTCGGGCGCACGTAGCGCCAAGAAGGCAGGCGAAACAGACGAGCGGCTCTTCGCCGTCGCTGCATGGCGAGAGGCACCCTACTTCACCGATGCCGAACGCGCCGCCCTTGCACTCACCGAGGCGGTCACACGGCTCAGCGATCGCCCGGATCCCGTTCCCGACGACATCTGGGACGAAGCCGCGCGGCACTACAACGAGCGTGAGCTAGCGGGCCTGGTCATCGGCATCGCCGCGATCAACGTCTGGAATCGGCTGAATGTCAGCACCAGGCAAGTCGCGGGGGAGTGGAAGCCCGAATAGCAGGCCCGGGCGCGCGCAGACTTCGTCGCGCGTCGCACGTGCTACATCGCACATCGCACCGCGGCGCGAAATGGCGATTCCTGGCCCTCTTTTGTCAGCAGGCGCCCAAACTTCCCGTAGGCGCCCGACAGAACACTGTCAGGAGCCACGGCGTTTGATGCATCCGCTACGGAAAAGGTGACTTCGCTACGATTGCCGCAGCACCGATCGTCAAGTCAAAATCAGCATACGCAGCGAAATTCGAGCGCCACATCGCTTTTGGAGACTGAGACCACATGCTCACATCATTAACGCGGCTCTGCTATCGAAGACGCCGTCTCGTCCTGCTCACGTGGATCGTCCTGATCGCCGGGTTGTTCGTGCTCTCCACCGTCGCCGGCGGCGCGTTCAAGACGGAGTTCGGGCTGCCGGGATCGGAGAGCGAGGGCGCCGAGCAGATCCTGCAGCGGCACGGCTTCGAGACGCGCGCCGGCAGCGACGCGCAGATCGTTTTCCGTTCCGACAAAGGCATCGACGATCCGGCGGTGCGGCAGGCGATGGAAGGCCTCTTCGCACGCATCGGCAATGAGGGGAAAGCGGCGACGGTGACGAGCCCGTACGCGCCGGAGGGCGCGCGGCAGATCGCGCCGGACCGCAAGCTGGCCTATGGCGAGGTGCACTTCACGAAGCGCGACGGCGAAGCGGCGCAGGTCGACGGGGATCAGATCAAGGGGTTCCGGAACGACGTCGCCGTCGACGGATTGCAGATCGAACTCGGCGGCGACATGTTCCAGTCGCAGTCGATGCCAGCGAGCGAGGCGATCGGTCTCGCGGCCGCCGTGATCATCCTGCTGATCGCGTTCGGATCGCTGCTGGCGATGGGGCTGCCTGTGCTGACGGCGTTGTTCGGCGTCGGCTGCGGGGTGGCGCTCGTCAGCCTGACGACGCGCGTGCTCGCCGTCCCCGTCTTCACGACGCCGATGGCGGCAATGCTCGGCATCGGCGTCGGCATCGACTATGCGCTGCTGATCGTCACGCGCTACCGCCAGGGCCTGCAGGACGGCCTCGATCCTGAGGACGCCGTCCAGCTCAGCATGAACACTGCTGGACGCTCCGTCGTATTCGCCGGCGTGACCGTGGTCATCGCCGTGCTCGGCATGTTCCTGCTGAACCTCGATCTCGTGCGCAGCGTCGCGACGGGCGCCGCTCTCGCGGTGGCGATGACGCTGCTGGCATCGATCACACTGCTGCCGGCGCTGCTCGGCTTCACTGGCCGCAATCTCGACAAGCTGGGGCTGCCGCACGCCAAGAAGCAAGAACGCACGGACGCCGAGTCGATGTGGCATCGTTGGAGCCGCCTCGTACAGCGTTACCCCTGGTACGCGGCGATCGGCTCGTCGGCGCTTCTGATCGTGCTGGCGATCCCGTTGTTCTCGATGCGCCTCGGCTTCGGCGACGCCGGCAACCGGCCGACCACGGATACGAGCCGCAAAGCCTACGATCTGCTCGCCGCGAGCTTCGGCGCAGGATTCAATGCGCCGCTGATCGTCGCCGCCGAATTGCCCGCTGGCGCGAGCAGCGCGGCGACGGTGCAAACGCTCGCGACGACGCTGAACAGCGCCGAGGGCGTGAGCTTCGCCTCGCCGCCGCAGATGAGCGCCGACGGGCAGGCAGCGCTGATCATTGTCATCCCGTCGACGGCGCCGCAGGAGAAGGCGACCGCCGATCTTGTGCATCGCCTGCGCGACAACGTCATCCCGTCGGCGCTCGGCGGCACGCCCGTCGTCGCGAAGCTGACCGGATCCACGCCGGCATCGCAGGACTTCGCCGATTACGTCGGGAGCCGCATGCCGCTCTTCTTCGGGGGTGTGCTGACGCTGTCGTTCCTGCTGCTGATGGTCGTCTTCCGCAGCATCCTGGTGCCGCTGAAGGCCGTGATCGTGAACATGCTGTCGATCGGCGCGGCGTTCGGCGCGATCGTCGCCGTCTTCCAATGGGGTTGGGGAGCGAGCCTTCTCGGCATTGGCAAAGCAGGCCCGATCGAGGCCTGGGTGCCGATGATGCTCTTCGCCATCGTCTTCGGGCTGTCGATGGACTACGAAGTTTTTCTGCTGTCGCGCATCAAGGAGGAGTACGACCGGTCGGGCGACAACGCCAGCGCCGTCGCTGAGGGCCTTGCCGCCACCGCGCGCGTCATCACGGCCGCCGCGGCGATCATGATCTGCGTCTTCGCCAGCTTCGTGCTCGGCGACGATCGGTCGCTCAAGCTGTTCGGCTTCGGTCTCGCGTTCGCCGTCCTCGTCGATGCGACCGTCGTCCGCCTCGTGCTCGTGCCGGCGACGATGGAGCTGCTCGGCCGCGCCAACTGGTGGCTGCCGGGCTGGCTCGATCGCGTCATCCCGGACGTCAGCATCGAGGCCCCGCCGACGCCGGACGCGCGCCTGCGGCCGGCGACCGAACTTTAGGTTTGACCTCTCCCCCTCCCTTGCCGCGCTGGTTCGGACCTAGAGCCAGCCCAGATGACCCGGCCGTCTCGGCCCTGATCGCCCGCGTCGCGCGCGGGGCCCGGTGGGCAGACATCGGCGGTGCGTTCAACCTCAACGTGCGGATAGACGCTGAGCCGCCGGTTGTCCTCCGGGTTCATAGGCCCTGGGTCCGCCGCGGCCGGGTAACCGGACTGCGGCACCTGCGGGAGCGGCTCCAGCGGACGCAAGTCCGCGTCGCTCGGCCGATTCCGATTTCCGGCTGCGACCTCCTGAGGGTCGCTGATCGTTGGGCTGAGATTGAGGAGTTCATCGATCACGTCCAGCCACGGGCGGACGAGGACTCCTACGTCCGCCTATTCGAGGAGCTCGGACGCGTTCACACTGCGCTCAAAGCAGTCTGGGAGCCCAGCCCGCCCGAACCCCTCGACGACCACAGAACCTTCGGCCAACTGCGTCACTCGGTCAGCTTCACACGCCGCAGCCTCGGACCCCGCAGTGAGCCGGTCGTGCATCGGATGCGCCAACTGACTGGCGAGCTCTCCAAGCTCCGGAAGGAGGTCGAGCTGCCATGCACTCCGATTCATGGGGACTACAAATTGGGCAACGTCGGAGAACTGTCAGACGGCTCATGGGCTACCTTCGACCTTGATTTTGCGAGGGTCAGGGAGCGGCTGTACGACATCGCGGGCAGCCTGAACCACGTCGCACAGAGCGGCCCCGATGGAGTGGGCCCGCCGGCGGAATTGCTCGAGCCGCGACGACTGCTCGACGCCTACGAACGCACGGCTCCGGAACCGTTGACTCGCGACGAGCACCGTTGGCTCCCCGGGGCTCTGGCCCTCATACCCTTGCACTGGGCTGCCACCGCAGGGCTCGTGAGCGACGGCATCCACGAGGCCGAGAGCGCAATGACCGCCGCCGAGGCGTGGTGGTCGCGCCGGGCTGAACTCTCGTCGTAGTGGCGGCCGCGCTCGGGGACTGGAGTTCTCGGCCGACCTCCGACTCCAGTGAAGCAGCTGGCATGTCGCGCTCACCAACCTCTGGGATGAATGCGTGGACGAGCGTACCCTCGGGCGTGCCTTAGCAGTGTCGACCTCCGTCTGACGCGATTCGACCAACCCAATCTTCTGTGCTCTCTGTGTCCCTCTGTGGATCCCCTTAAAATCTCTGTGCCTCTGTGCCTCTGTGGTGAGCCCTTCGAGAACCGCGCATACTGCGACATGTCTCTCGTCGAAGCATTCAGCGCGCTGCCGCAGTCGTGGCCGCGGCCGTCGTCGCCGCGGCCGATCGTTGTCATCGGCGCCGGCAGCATCATCCGCGATGCGCATCTGCCGGCGTACGCGCGACTCGGCCTCACGATCGCCGGCATCTTCGACGTCAACGCCGCGGCGGCCCACGAGCGCGCCGCCGCGTTCGGCATCGAGCGCGTCTTCGCGACGATCGATGAAGCGATCGCGACGGACGGCGTCGTCTTCGACATCGCGGTGCCGCCGGGCGAGATCGCCGGCATCATCGAGCGGATGCGCCCGCGATCCGCCGTGCTGATCCAGAAGCCGATGGGGCGCGATCTCGACGACGCGCGGCGTATCCGCGACGTCTGCCGCGAACGCGAGCTCATCGCGGCGATCAACTTCCAGCTGCGCTTCTCGCCTAACATGCTCGCGCTGCGAGCCGCGATCGACGCCGCGCTCTTCGGCACGATCACCGATGTCGATGTGCGGCTCGACGTCCACACACCGTGGGACTACTGGCCGTTTCTCAAAGGGCTGCCGCGGCTCGAAGTGACGAACCACTCGGTGCACTACATCGATCTCATCCGATCGCTGATCGGCGAGCCGCGCGGCGTCTACTGCCGCGGCGTCCGCCATCCGCAGCTCGCCGGCTACCCCGACGTCCGCACCAGCATCATCCTCGATTACGGGGACGATCTGCGATGCAGTCTCGTCATCAATCACACACACGACTTCGGCCCGGAGCGCGCGGTCTCCGAACTCAAGATCGAAGGCACGGAGGGCGCCGCGCTGGCGACGATGGGCGTCAATCTCGATTATCCACGCGGCAGGCCTGACGAACTGCTCGTGACGGAGTGCGGCGACTCGGCGTGGCAGTCGATCGCATTGCGCGGATCGTGGTTTCCGGACGCCTTTGATGGCCCGATGTCGAACATGCAGAGCTTCCTCGCAGGCGAGAACAAGGCGCTCGTCTCGCCGGTCGACGATGCGTTTCGCACGATGGCCGTCGTTGAGGCCTGCTACGAATCGAGCGCGCGCGGCGGCACACCGATCGTGGAGTCGTAGGGATGGCGCCGCGCATCGACGCGCATCAGCACTTCTGGCTCTACGCGCCCGATACGCACGCGTGGATCGACGACTCGATGCAGGCGCTCCGTCGCGACTTCCTGCCCGAAGATCTCGCGCCGCTGCTCCTCGCCGCCGGCTTCGACGGCTGCATAGCGGTGCAGGCGCAACAGAACATCGCTGAGACGGAGTGGCTGCTGCGACTCGCGGGCGAGCACGACTTCATCCGCGGCGTTGTCGGCTGGGTCGATCTTTGCGCGAGCGATGTCGAAGATCAATTGCGGCGTCTCACCGAGCATCCGAAGCTCCGTGGCATCCGCCACATCGTGCAGGACGAGGCGGACGATCGCTTCATGCTGCGGCCGGACTTCCTGCGCGGCATCGATGCGCTCGCGCAGTTCGATCTCGCGTACGACATCCTCGTCTACCCGCGGCAGCTGCCGGCGGCCGTCGAGTTGGCGGCGATGTTTCCCGAGCAGCGATTCGTGCTCGACCATCTCGGCAAGCCGCCGATTCGCAGCGGCGAGACGCATGCCTGGGCGCGTGGCATCGCCGCGCTCTCACGCAACCACAACGTCTACTGCAAACTCTCCGGGCTCGTCACCGAAGCCGACTGGCAAGCGAACATCGCGACGGACTTCACGCCGTATCTCGATGTGGCGTTCGACTGGTTCCCGCCCGAGCGCCTGATGATCGGCTCCGACTGGCCCGTCTCCACCCTCGCCGCGCCGTATGCCGAAACGCTGGCCATCGTCGAGGAGTATGTCGCAGGTCTCGGCGACGCTGTCGTCGCGGCGATCGGCGGCGAGACAGCGGCGCGGGTGTATCGGCTACGGTAGCGCGCGACTTGCGCTCGTATGGAACGTGCACGACGTACGACGCACTGCAACTCAGGTGGCGTTGTCGGGCCGGTCATCTGAGAAAATGTAGGAAGTGGGCGACTGGGCCCGGGTAGGGGCGGCCCGATGTGGCCGCCCGTTATGGCGGGCGACGCGGCGGCGGGATCGCCACCCGTTTCGCCAGCGGTCATGCTGCCCTAATAGAAACCGAAGTGTCGTTCGTCGTGCGCCGCCGCCGGTGAGCCCACGCGATGACGAACAGCGAGGCCGTTCAAGCTAGATACCACGAAGGGCACCTGCGGTTCTTCACTACGTTCAGAATGATAGTGATCGCCGATCACGAGCTCGCACTACGGCCGACCGCCGGAGTTCGTCGCACCCCACAACCGCAAGAAGCTCGACGCCGAACGCCGGATCACAAACCGATCCAGCATCCAGCCTCGAGCTTCCAGCTTCTCTCTCAACCGCGCACACAGCCCCGAACACGACTGTTCTTCGCTGTTTGCTGTTTGTCCTGTCGCGAAGCGACTACGTCATCTCGACGGTCGCGCCGGCGTCTTTCAGCTTCGCCATGACGGCTTCGGCCTCGGCCTTGGCGATGCCTTCCTTGACGTTCACGGGCGCGCTCTCGACGAGATCCTTCGCTTCCTTGAGGCCGAGCGTGGTCACTTCGCGGACGGCCTTGATCACGTTGATCTTGTTCGCGCCGGCATCCTTGATGACGACGTTGAACTCCGTCTTCTCTTCCTCGACCGGAGCCGCCGCGCCGCCGCCGCCACCCTGCGGCGCCATCATCATCGGCGCCGCCGCCGTGATCCCGAACTCGTCTTCGATCTTCTTGTTCAGATCACGAAGCTCGATGATCGTCATCTCTTTGATAATGTCGAACGCTTCTTCAACCTTGGGCATCGTCTTCCTCCTCTAACGTTTCGCACTCACCGCGAAACGACTGTCGCAACATCTGTCATTCTGGTCGCCGCTGTCATTCTGAGCGAAGCGAAGAACCGCAGGTGCCCCTGGGTGGTATCTCTCCGTATCCGGCTCAATGCAACATTCACGACGCTGCAAACTGCAAACTATCTACGCCGCCTCCTCCAACTGCCCCGCGCGCGCATCGACCAGGCGCGCGAACGACTGGATGCTGTCGTTGAGCAGCACCGCCAGCTGCTGCACCGGCTGCACGAACGCGCCGGCCAGCTTGCCGATCAGCTCCTCGCGCGACGGCAGCGTCGCCAGATCGGCGACGATCTTCCCGTCGTGGATCTGGCCATCCATGTACGCCTTCTTCGGCGTGAAGGCGTTGCGGGCGGCGCGCATGTAATCGGCGATCGCCTTCGACGGCGTGACGACATCGCCGAACCCGAAGATCACCATCGATGGCCCGTCGGCGACCTCGCCGGCCGCTTCGGTGCCGGCCTGCGTCGCCGCAATTCGGAACAGCTTGTTCTTGACGACGCGCGCTTCAACGCCCGCATCGCGCAACGACCGCCGCAGCGTCGTCAGCTCCTTCACCGTCAACCCGCGATACTCGGCGCCGATCATGATCGTCGATCGCTCGACAAGATCCTTCAGCTCGGCGACGTTCGCTTCCTTCTTCGCAGTGGGCATACATCCTCGATTCCGCCGGCCGTACGCGCGTCGCCGGACAACACAAAACCCCTGCCAAAGACAGGGGCACAACGCGCGGACAAACGACGGCGCGTAGCCATCATGTCCAACATTCACGTATAGCGCCTCGGCAGGCTGTGATTATGGTGTCGCCGCGGCAACACGCGCCTGCTGTCTCTAGCGAGGTCAGTGTAGTCGGATCGCCCACGACACGCAATTCGTCCCAGACCGCCACTCATCCCCAACTAATCCAACGCCCGTGGATCCGCCACCCCTATGCATCCGTGAAATCCCTGTAATCCGTGGTTCCTTCTCGCTAATTCGCGAAGGGGACCGGCGGCGGCAGCGGCGGCTGGGCGGGGATGGGTAGCTGGCAGGTCGAGCCGTCGCGGCCGAACACTTTCTGCAGGTCTTTAATGTCGATATCGAGGTCGTGCAGCGCCGGCTCCAGATCGAACCATTTGTTGTACAGAGCGCTGCCGAAGAATGAACCGTAGCGGAAGGCGATCAGCTGCTCATCCGTCACATTGACGGCGCAGTCGAGGTTGAGGTCGCCTTCGAGGATGCGCACCGTGACGCGAGATCGCCGCATACGGGCGTCAGCCCGCCATTGACGCTGCCAGTGATGGCGTGGCCGAAGACGTCCACCAACTCGCAGCCGTTGTCCTTTATCACCGTCAACACACCGTTGTCGTTGCCGGGGAATATGTCGTTCCGTAGATCCGGATGCGGGATCAGGTTCAGTCGCGCGATATCGAAGTCGCCGGTCGGTCCGGCTACCTGGCCGAGTGTCACGCAGCCGAAGTGGATGATGTTCTCAAGGATCAGCGACTGCGTGCACTGCCCGTTGATCGGCGTCGGGTTCGTCGCGCAGCCCGCGCTCGACGCCAGCTGCGTGACGTTGCCGCGTGCCGCACCTGCGCCACCTGGCGAGAACACAACATCGCACGGGTTCACGCTCTGGATGACAAAATTGTCGTACTCAACGCTGAACTCGTACGCGCCGAGGCCATCTTCGATTGTGTCGCCGTTCTGGTCGCCGGTGTGGACGTTGGATGCGTGCTCGGTGACAAGCAGGTTGCCCTCGCCCGGCCCCGCGCATGGCCCGACGATGCACAGCCAGAGGTTCGCCGCCGGCACGCTCTGGTTCGTGTTGTTCGCGTTGCCTTCGGGCACCTTCACGACGGCGGGTGGCGGCGTGTTTGTTGGCGTTGGCGTTAACGTCGACGTGTTTGTTGGCGTTGGCGTAAACGTCGACGTGCGCGCCGGCGTATTTGTCGGCGTTGGCGTAAACGTCGACGTGCGTGTCGGCGTGTTTGTCGGGGTCGACGTCTTGGTTGGGCTCGGCGTAAACGTCGACGTGCCTGCGACGACTGTGGGGGTCGGCGCGACAATCGAGGCGGCGAGCTCGAACGAGCCGATGTCGCAACTCGCCACTCCATCGCCATTTCCGTCGAGCGGGCGGATCACGCCTCGCTGGTCGGCAAACGGACACGGGTTCGTGACCGGGTTGCCGACGTCGATCGCCGGGCTACCCGCAGCAAGCTTATGCGTCTGTGTCGGGCCACCGTTGTCCGCGAGCGGCAATAGGCCCGGATCGCTGCCGACGATATTCGAATGGAGGTCGCCGTTAATCTGACAACCGCGCTCAATCTCGACCAGGTTGTACCCGGCGGAGAAGAAAGAGCCCGAACAGTCGGGCGCCTCATTTCCCCGATCGAGATTCGCCGCCAGGATCGTGTCTCCCAGCTGGAAGAGGTTGCCAGCGGCGAACATGCCACCACCGTCGCCATGCCCGTCGCCATCGCTGTCGGCGACGTTCGCCGTCACCATCGTGCTGAATAGCCTGACGTAGGGGTACCCCTCCCCGCCGACCCCGCCGCCGTCGCCGGTCGCGGAGTTTCCGCTGATGGTCGAGTTAGTAGCGGCGAAGAGACGGCCCGCCTCGGTTCCGGCGCTGACGTAGACGCCACCGCCGTTCGTCGCCGTGTTCGCATATACCGTCGCGTTCTGGAGATCAAACTCGCCGCCCGCGGCCAACACGCCACCCCCCAGCCCGCTTTTGTTGTGCGCAACCGTGCTGTCCGCGACGCGCGTGAGGCTCGCGCCAAGAGCGTCGATCCCTCCGCCCAGGGTCATATCCTCATTACCCTCGATGCGTGAGCCGGCAACGATCTGAACAGTCGCTTCGTTCGCGATGCCGCCACCGCCAAAGACGCTCTTGTTATCGATGACGCTGCTTCCCTGGACGTACACGCCGGCCTGGCCGGCCGGGGCGCCGGGCCCGTTGTAGATGCCGCCGCCCATAAACGCGTTGTTTCCCTGAACGGTCGATGCATCAGTGAGCAATACCTCGCCGCTGTTGAAGATACCGCCTCCGGAGTGTGCGGTGTTCGACGAGATGCTCGTGCTGTCAACCTCGGCCAGCCCTCTTGCGGCGTTCGACAGCCCACCGCCGAGGCTCATGGCGGAGTTGCCCGAGATGACGGAGAAGAACACCCGAAGCGTTCCGTCGTTGTCGATACCTCCGCCTTCACCGAGAAGTCCCTCGCCATTGTTATCCGTGATAGTTGACCCACCGAGTTCCATGATGTGATGGTTTGAGATGCCTCCGCCAGAATTCGCGGTGTTTCCATCAACGGTGCTGGCAAACAGCTCGACGTGAGCCGAGTTGTTGGGCGTCGCCAGATTCCCGAGACCACCGCCGGCGACCGCCTGGTTGTGGCTCAACACCACGCGCTGGATGCTTAGCTGCGCGCCGCGATTAAGCACGCCACCGCCCTCGCAAAGAAAACACGAGCCGTTCCGGACCGTGAGATCATCGATCTCGACGATCGGCGAGCCGGAGGTGACTGCGGGGGCGATGTCAAATACGCGATCGAGCCCTCCAGCGTCGATGATCGTGTTTGTGGCGCCCTCGCCACGAATCGTAAGCGGCACGTTGACGTCGAGATCGCCTGACGCAGCCGCGTCTTCGTTCACGCCGGGAATACTCAAAACGTACGTCGCGGCCGGGATGATGATCTGACCGCCGCCCGAGGCGTTGGCTTGCTGGATCGCCGCGCGCAGGGTGCACTCGCCCGGAGTCGAAGTCGAGCATACGTGGTCGTTGACGTCGGCGTCTACCGCGTCCGCCGTGCTATTGACGGTGAACGTCGTGGACGCGTGAGTAGTGCCTGGCGCCCACGACATGAGCACCACCGCCGCAACAGCGATCGACGAGAGCAGAGCGCGCACGGGTGATCCGGTCCAGGCGGGTGCGTCCAGACTACGCGCATACTACTTCGTCGTCAACGCCCTTCGCGTCAATCGAGGCCTGACCAAGCCCTTCGTGTCGTATTGACACGAACTGCCGCTCCTGCTACCTTAGTGTCAGAGTGACACGAAGTCACGCCGCCAGCCGAAGAACCAACTCCCCTTCCCGGTGCGGGAAGGGGGCCGGGGGTTAGGTCCATGACCA
This sequence comes from Dehalococcoidia bacterium, assembly GCA_038211505.1. Taxonomy (GTDB): domain Bacteria; phylum Chloroflexota; class Dehalococcoidia; order DSTF01; family JACRBR01; genus JBBQVO01. The sequence continues at coordinate 11,535 of JBBQVO010000052.1, forward strand.
CACTGACTCTGACCGAACGCAATCCCGCCGTCCGCGCCGGCATCGCCTGCGAGAGCGATAGCATCGCTACGGTGCCGCTGGTTGAGGAACGGGCGTTTTCGTACTGGCAGCAGGACATTCCGGCGGACTACCTTCGTCTCGACTCCGGCGAGATCACGGCGCGGATTGCGGCGGCGCGGCAGGCGCTCGGCACGCGCTGCGTCGTGCTGGGGCATCACTATCAGCGCGAGGACGTGATCCAGTTCGCCGATGTGCGCGGCGACAGCTTCAAGCTGGCGCAGTGGGCGGCCGAGCGGCCGGAGTCGGAGTACATCGTCTTCTGCGGCGTCCACTTCATGGCGGAGGCGGCCGATGTGCTGAGCGCGCCACATCAGAAGGTGATGCTGCCGAACCTCGCGGCCGGTTGCTCGATGTCCGACATGGCCGACCCCGACGACGTCTACAACGCCTGGGCCGAGCTCGAAGAGCTGGGCATCGCGCAGGACACGATTCCGATCACGTACATGAACTCCGCCGCCGCGCTCAAGGCGTTCGTCGGCGAGCACGGCGGCGCCGTCTGCACGAGCAGCAACGCCGCGAAGGTGCTGGCGTGGGCGTTCGAGCAGAAAAAACGCGTGCTGTTCTTCCCGGATCAGCACCTCGGCCGCAACACCGGCGCCGCGATGGGCATCCCGCTCGAGCAGATGGTGCTGTGGGGCTGGGCGCGCCCGTACGGATCGATGGGCGGCCGCACGCTTCAAGAGCTGCAAGACTCACGGATCATCCTCTGGGCGGGGCACTGCTCCGTACACCAGCGCTTCACGCCGCAGCAGATCGCGGACGCGCGCGCGAAGCACCCCGATGTGACGGTGATCGTGCATCCGGAGTGCCGGCTCGAGACCGTGCAGGCGGCCGATCTCAACGGCTCGACGGAGTTCATCGCGAAGACGATCGCCGAAGCGCCCGCCCGCTCGACGTTCGCCGTCGGCACCGAGATCAACCTCGTCGCGCGGCTCGCGAAGGAGCATCCGGACAAGACGGTGTTCTGCCTCGACCCCGTCGTCTGTCCCTGCTCGACGATGTACCGCGTCCACCCGGCGTACCTGCTGTGGACGCTCGAAGCGCTCGTCGCCGGCCACGTCACGAACCAGATCGTCGTGCCGCCGGCGATCGCGTCCGGCGCGAAGCTCGCGCTCGATCGGATGCTGGCGATCAAGTAAGACCCGCTATATTTCCCATATGAGCCTGCTCTCGACACTACACGTCGAAGACGCCGTGATCGCCGACTTCTGCCGGCGCTGGAAGATCGTGCGCATGGAGATCTTCGGCTCCGCCGCCCGCGGCGAGCTCCGCCCCGATAGCGACGTCGACGTCATGGTGACGTTCGAGCCGCATCCGGGGTGGAGCCTCTACCACCTCGTCCAAATGCAGGATGAGCTGGCGGCGCTATTCAAGCGCGACGTCGACATCGTGGAATCGGGAAGCGTGCGTAACCCCTTCCGCGCGCGCACCATCGAGCGGGATCTTCAGGTCGTGTATGCGGCCTGAACAGCTTCGCGCGATCGTTAATGCGGCGGAGCATTCTGGATCGGGAGGCGGTCGCTGACTACCCACTGCGTGCCGGGTCCGACGGATATCCAGACGACGAGCTGCGTCGCCGAAGCCGGTAGCACTGACCAGACAATCGGCACCTTCAACACTTGTCCCGGCCCGAGCGCGCCGCCGTCCACCGGGCTTGCCTGCACGTTCACGACTACCCCGCTCGCATCGTAGGCGGCGGAGCAATAACGAGCCTCGGGATACCTCTGAGATCCGTTGTTGTGCACAAAGCCGAGCGCCTGCAACGTGCCGTTCACGCGGAACGCGCGAAAGTCGGCGAGTGCCAAGTGCGGATCCGTGAGCGGATGATCAAGCGTCGTGCCCGCAATCGGGCGCACGTCGAAACTCGCGGCTGCCGGCAACCCTTGCTGATCGAAGCGGAGATCGAACGCGTTCTGGCTGTGCGGCTGGACGGTCATCGGACAGAGTATGCCGGTGGTTTCGGCGATGACGTTGCCGTCGCCATCGAATAGCTGGCCGCGGAGCGTCACCGTCGATGCTGAGATGTCGGTCTCGTTCGTCATGTTGCCGACGATGTGCGTATAGCCCGCGCCGTCGACGTAGATCGACGTGTTCTCGATGCAACGCGCGCCCAACGCGACGACCGCGAGCGCGAGGCCGGTAAGCAGCATCGCCACGCGTCGTACATTCGATACTGGCATGTCGCATTCCCTTCTTTGGGCATCCGCGGATGGCGTTCGACGGACGTTATTCCGTCACTCCGAGATTGGCAGCAGGAAGTAGAGGCCGATGGCGCACCAGAGGCCGATGGCGGCCCACGTGCTCACGAAGGCGAGCGGTAGCCCGGCACCGTACATGAACGGACCGAAGACGTTACGCCGCGTACGCATCCGCACCCGCGCGTCGCTCACATGCTCATCGATCAGCCGCCGGTCATGCGACGCGTATCGCCACACGACGTTCCAGAACACTGCCAGCACGGTGAAGTTCGACCCGTACGCGAGCGTCGCGGCGAGCGCCTGATCGTTGTCACGCATGTAGGCGGCGAGCACTGCCGTCGTGAACGGCACGAAGCTGATGCACATGAGCAGCAGCAGGTTCAGCACGCTGAGCGTGTGGTCCGCTCGATCGATATCGCGAAACTGGCTGTGATGGTTCGCCCACATGATGCCGATCGTGATGAAGCTGAGGATGTAGGCGAAGTACGATGGCCACAACTCGCGCAGCGCGGCGGCGAGACTCTCGTTGGCGCTGAGATGCGGCACGCCGACTTCGAGGATCAGCAGCGTGATGGCGATCGCGAACACGCCATCGCTGAACGCCTCCAGCCGTGAGGTGTTGGAGTGGTGCGAAAGTTCGGGATCGACGGCCATGCGATGCTCCGTACCGATTATGACGGTAGCGCATGACGCGTGCGCCTCGGCTCGACCGCCGTTTCGTCACTCAAGATTCTACGACGCCGCGCGGATGCGATGGCCACACCGGCCCAGTGGCTGGCAGAACCCAGCAACAACGCCGCCTACGACGGCGCGAACGCCTCGCGAGCGGCCGCGATGACGCGCCACGCTTCCGCGCGATCGCCCCAACCGTCGATCTCGACGTGCAGCTCTTGCAGCGCCTTGTACGTCCGGAAGAACTGCTCAATCTCGCGCTGCCAGTGCGCCGCGATGTCGGCGAACTCGCGGACATCGGCGAACCGCGGATCGGCGACCGGCACGGCGATGATCTTGTCATCGCCGCCCTTGTCGTCTCGCATCCGCAGCACGCCGATCGGGCGCGCGTCGAGATAGCAACCAGGCAACGTCGGCTCTTCGACGATCACCAGCACATCGAGGTGGTCGCCGTCATCGGCGTGCGTGCCCGGGATGTAGCCGTAGTCCGTCGGGTAATGCACCGATGAGTAGAGCGTGCGATCGAGCCGCAGGACGCGGCGCTTCTCGTCCCACTCGTACTTGTTGCGGCTCCCCCGCGGGATTTCGATGAGGACTTCGATGGCGTCTTCGCTTGTGTCGTCTCGCACCATGTCGTGAGTGTAGCGACAACGTGGATCGCGCGATCGATCATCGTGGCTTGCCGAAGCTGTTAGAATGCGAGGCCATGACGATACGAAAACCAACCCCTCGCAAACCCGCGCTGAAACGCAAAGCGAAGCTTCCGCCAGAGCCGGAGTCGCTGTTCGAGCGGCTCGCCAAGATCGGCGACGCGATCCCGGATGAGGAGCTCGCGAAGCACCCAAGCGACGGCGCGCGCAATCTCGAACACTACCTCTACGGCAAGCCCAGACTGCCTTAGTGCGGCGCATATTCGTCGATACCTCACACCACGTCGCGATTCTCGATCGGTCCGACGACAGACACGACGTCGCCGTGCGCGTGAGCGCGTCACTTCAAAGTGACGTGGTCTTCGTCACTTCGGATGCTGTCGTGATCGAACTACTCACGTACTTCTCAGGCTGGGGCCGCGACGCACGACGGGCCGCCGTCGAATACGTCGGCCTCCTTCGGGCCGATTCGTCCGTAGTCGTGCACCCGTCGTCGTCGTCACTGATGGACGCCGCGCTCGGACTCTACGCCCGACGAGACGATAAGAGCTACAGCATGGTGGATTGCCTGTCGATGGTGATCTGCCGGCGCGACGAGATACGGATGTGCTGACCGCTGATTACGACTTCGAGCAAGAAGGCTTCACGATCCTGCTCACGTGACGATGTTCTTCGCTACAACTCCAGCACCGCAAACAGCCCCAGGTGATCCGATGGGTACATGTTCGGGTCGTGCGCGGACGGCTTGTCGAAGCAGAGGCCGGCGTCGCGCACCTTCCACTCCTTCGAGACGAAGATGTAGTCGAGCGTGCCGTGCGGAGAATCGTCGTACGTGTTGACTGGCGTCGTCCACGTCTTCTCCGGCTCGCGGCCGTGCACGACCTCGTACGCCGAGCGGAAGCGCGACTTCATGAATGTCACGGCCGGCTCCGGCGGCTCGGCGTAGGCGTTGAAGTCGCCGGCGATGACGATCGGCAGCTTGCGCGGATCGCGCTCGAGCCACGCCATCAGATATTCGAGCTGGTCGACGCGCTCCTGCTGCGCTTCCGGCGGGTGATGCAGGTGCGTGTTGACGAAGAAGAACGGCTGATCGCCGCACTTGAACAGCATGCGCTGCGCGTTGCGCTCGAACGTCATCAGGTCGAGCATCTCGTGCTCCTCGAAGTCGATGCGCGAGAGCGTCGCGATACCGTGAAAGCTCGCGCGTTGGCCCGTGTTGACGGCGTGCTTGATGCGGTAGTGCGGCTGCAGCGGCAGGCGGATGTTGATCTGGCGGCTGATCCATATCCCCTGATCGATGACCATGTCGACTTCCTGCAGTCCGATCACGTCCGGTAGCAGCTCTTCGAGCTGATCGATGACGAGCGGCGCCCGCCCACCCCACTGCCCCATGCGGTTGAAGAGATTCAGCGTGGCGATCTTGAGCGATGCTCCTCGCATGTTCGTGGCTCCTCGTCGGGCTGTGGCGCGTTGTGTGTCGCGACAGGTTAGCAGGACACTCTTCGATCTGTAGCGCGGGCTTTCCAGCCCGCGAACTGTCGCTTCAACAACGACAGGCTACAACGGCGCGCATCATCGATCTGTAGCGCGGGCTTTCCAGCCCGCGAACTGTCGCTTTATGGCCGATGCTTAACCGATCGCGACGGCGCAGTCCCCGTCGTGCTCACCTCAACCCTATATGGGCCGTCGCCGCCGGTGCGATAGAATCGCCTCGATGGATGCTTCTCGACGCGCTGGTCTGCCTCGAATTGTGGTTCTCGTCGCGCTGCTGGCGATCGTCGCGGCGCTCGCCGTCATGCCGGCGGGTGATGCGCGGGCGGCGGATACGGGATGGACCATCGAGTCGTTCAACGCGGCGATTAGCATCGACCGCGACGCCAGCTTTACCGTCCGGGAGGACATCGATGTCGATTTCGGCTCGCTGCAGAAGCACGGCATCTTCCGCGACATCCCGATCGAGTACAACTTCGACTCGACGCACAACCGCCTCTACGGCTTCGAGGCGATCTCCGTCACCGATGCCGCCAACACGCCGATCAAGTACACGCAGAGCCGCAACGGCGCGAATGTCGAGCTGAAGATCGGTGATCCTGATCGGACGATCAGCGGCAAGCAGTCGTACCGGATCACGTATCGCATCCGCGACGCGCTGAACGCCTTCGCAGATCACGACGAGCTGTTCTGGAACGTCAACGGCCCCGACTGGGGTGTGCCGACAATCAGCACAACAGCGGATGTAGTGATTGCCGGTGCGAACCCGCAGCGCACCGATTGCTTTCAAGGTGTCACAGGATCAACCACGCATTGCTTGCCGGAGCGCGGCAATTTGAGCGATGCGCTCTTCAGCGCGACGCGGACGTTGCAACCCGGCGAGCAGCTCACGATCGTCGTCGCGATCCCGAAAGGCGCCGTCACCGAGCCGGCACCGCATCTGATCGGCAAGCCGAAGAACGCGTTCGAGCAGTACTTCGAATTCAATCCCGTGACGATCGGACTCTCGATCGTCGCGTTGATCGCCGGCATCGCGCTGGTGCTCGCGAACTGGTGGCGGAACGGGCGCGATCGCGTGTACACGTCGATCTACTACCTCAGCCACAATCCGGAGGAGCGCACGCGGCCGTTCTTCGCGCGCGACGAGATCGTCGTCGAGTACACGCCGCCCGACGACATGCTGCCGGCGCAGATGGGGCTGCTGCTCGATGAGCGCGCCGACACGAAGGACGTGACGGCGACGATCGTCGATCTGGCGGTGCGCGGCTACATGACGATCGCCGAGGTCGAGAAGACGTGGATCTTCGGCAAGAAGGACTGGCA
>JBBQVO010000053.1:0-17808 GCA_038211505.1 Dehalococcoidia bacterium
CACGGCATGCCGGGAAGCGGCAAGAGCACGATCGCTCGTGCGCTCGGAGCCGCGCTGCCCGCGATCGTCATCGACAAGGACGTGATCAAGGCGGCGCTGCTGCGCTCCGGCATCGCCGAATGGCAGGCTGCCAGTGGCGCATACGAAGCGTACTCCGAGCTCGCGCGCCACATCGTTGAGCAGCGCCAGTCCGTGATCCTCGACAACCCCGTCTTCTGGCCGCGCGTCGAGCAGCGCTGGCTCGAAGTCTCGAACGCCGTTGGCTCGCCGCCGATCCTGATCGAGTGCGTCTGCGACGATCGCGATGAACTCGCCCGCCGCCTCGCGACGCGCGACGCGCTCGAATCCCAGCCGCGCGAGCCTGTCAATCTGACGATGTTTCCGGGCGCCGCGGAAACCGCGTTCCAACCGCGCATCACGCTCGACACCACGCGCCCAATCGAGAGCATCGTAGACGACGCGCTCGCGTTCATCATCAAGCGCACGCGCGCGATCGAACGCCCTACGATCCCTGGCCAACCGAAGGTGCCTGTGGTACGACCAACCCCCACGCAGCCATGACCAGAGTCAAGATCTGCGGCTGCATGCGCGTCGCCGACGCTGTCGCCGCCGCCGAGGCCGGCGCCGACTTTATCGGCATCGTCTTCGCCGACTCGCGCCGTCGCGTTTCGCGCGAGGAGGCGCGCGACATCGTGCGCGCGCTCGGCACGCCGCTGCGCGAGATCGAGCAGGACGATCCGCCGCCAACGCATCCGGGCACGTACGAGAGCATCGAAGCGTGGTTCGCGCACGGCGCTGAGGCGCTCGACCGGCTGCTGGCGCGCAAACGCCCGCTCGTCGTCGGCGTCTTCGAGGATCAGGACATCGAAGACATCAACGAGATCGCCGAAGAAACGGGCATCGACCTGATCCAGCTCAGCGGCGGCGAGCCCTGGAGCGATGCGCTACTCGCGACGCGCCAGGCGATCAAGGTGCTGCGCGAGCGCCCCGGCATGACGCTCGACGATGTCATGTCGTACATCGAACCGAACAGCGCCATCGCCTTCATGCTCGATCCCAGCCGCGGCAGCGGCGCCACCGGCGACTGGTCGCTCGCCCACGCGGTCTCGATGCGCCTCCCCCTCTGGCTCGCCGGCGGCCTCACCCCCGAAAACGTCGCTGAAGTAATCGATCGCGTCGAGCCGTGGGGCGTCGACGTGTCATCGGGTGTCGAGACGGACGGCGCGAAAGACGCGGCGAAGATCGCGGCGTTTGTGGCGGCGGTGAAGAAGATCGATTCCACGCGCAACCCAGCCGCGAGTCACCGGAGCGCGCTGCGGCGATCGAACGACGAATCACCGATCAGAGGTCGTAGGGACGCAGCTTTAGCTCCGTCCGGTGCCGCAACCGAGCCAACGCCTCGGAGTCGCCCCGACCAGCAGCGCCCGCACGCCGGTAAGGCGATAGAACCAACATCCCGAGGTCGTAGGGACGCGGCTTTAGCTCCGTCCGTCGTTGAAGAGCGACCGCCGCAACGTTCACGGCCGCGACTCGCCGACTTCGACTACGTCGGCCGTTTCGCGTACCACCTCGAGATAAACACGAACCATCGCCGACGAGCGCTCACCGGCGCCATCGCCGAGTTCGTCATTGCGGATCTGGTTCGCGCCGCCGAAGCGACTTCATTCGAGCTGCTCGCCTACACCGTCATGCCGGATCACGTCCACATCCTCGCTCTTGGATCAGAAGACGCGTCCAACGCGCTCACGTTCATCCAACGATTCAAGCAGCTCACGGGCTTCCAATTCGCGAAGACCCATCCGAAGCCGTTCTGGCAAGAGAGCTTCTTCGATCATGCGCTACGCTTGGAGGAAGATCTGCTTCCAATCGCGCGATACATTTTCGGCAACCCGGTTGAAGCGGGTTTGATTTCGCCGGACGACGTGTGGGAGTATCAAGGGGGCTCGTTGCTGGCTGTTGCGGATTGTCGTGAAGCGGCAGCGGACGGAGCTAAAGCTGCGTCCCTACGTCCCCCGGTCGGGGATGCGCGGGCCGTCGATGAACTCGCGTCTCAATTCGGCGAACACGAGGCAACATCATGACCACTACCTTCAGCACGCACCTCCCTGACGCGCTTGGGCACTTTGGGCCGTACGGCGGGCGCTTTGTGCCGGAGACGCTGATGGTGGCGCTTAACGAGCTGACCGTGGCGTTCGAGGAGTCGCTGCACGACGAGACGTTCCAGATCGAGCTGGGCGATCTGCTGCGCAACTACGTCGGCCGGCCGACGGCGTTGTACTTCGCGGAGCATCTGACGAAGCGGCTTGGCGGCGCGAAGATCTACATCAAGCGCGAGGATCTCGCCCACACGGGCGCGCACAAGATCAACAACGCGATCGCCCAGGGGCTGCTGGCGAAACGCATGGGCAAGACGAAGATCTTCGCCGAGACGGGGGCCGGCCAGCACGGCGTCGCCACCGCCACTGTCTGCGCGATGCTCGGCATGGAGTGCACCGTCTTCATGGGCGCCGAGGACGTGCGTCGGCAGTCGCTCAACGTCTTCCGCATGAAGCTGCTCGGCGCGCGCGTCGAGGTCGTCGAGAGCGGATCGCGCACGCTGAAGGACGCGATGAACGAAGCGATCCGCGGCTGGGTGACGCACGTCCGCGACACCTACTACCTGATCGGCAGCGCCGCCGGCCCGCACCCGTACCCGTGGCTCGTGCGCGAATTCCAGTCCGTGATCGGCCGCGAAGCGCGCGCGCAGATCCTCGCGGCGACGGGTCGATTGCCGGACTACGCAATCGCCTGCGTCGGCGGCGGCAGCAACGCTATCGGGCTGTTTCATCCGTTCGTCGAGGATGCCGGCGTGCGATTCATCGGCGTCGAAGCGGCGGGTGACGGCATCGACACTGATCGCCACGCGGCGACGCTCTCGAAGGGCAGCCCGGGCGTCCTGCACGGGTCGAAGTCGTACCTGCTGCAGGACGAATTCGGACAGGTGCAGGAGGCGCACAGCATCAGCGCCGGTCTCGACTATCCGGGCGTCGGCCCCGAGCACAGCTTCTACAAGGACACCGGCCGCGCCGAGTACGTCGCCATCACCGACACGGAGGCGCTCGAGGGCTTCCGGCTGCTGAGCGAGACCGAAGGCATCATCCCCGCGCTCGAGCCGTCGCACGCGATCGCCTACGTCGCCAAGTTCGCGCCGACGCTGCCGAAAGACAAGATCATCCTCCTCGGCCTCTCCGGCCGCGGCGACAAAGACATCAACACCGTCATCGCGGCACTTGGTGTGGATGTGTAGGGTGGCCGTAGGCCGCCCGACGTGTTCGCGCGATCGCTGTCGGCGATGATGGCGGTATGAAACGATCGCTCGCCACGCTCGCCGTCGTTTGCGCCATCGCCACCGTGGCGATCTCATGCGGATCCTCGAAGCCGGCTACGCCTTCGCCGACGGCAAGAGCAGCGACCGCAGCCGCGACGAGCACCCCCGTTTCGACCGCGACTGTGGCACACCGGATCGCGACCGAACCGTCTGCGGCACCCACGCAATCTGGAGAGTCTGCAGTCTGCCCAGCGTCGACGAAACACTCATTTCGGCTCAACGATAGCCTCTGCTGGACGATCCGCAATGTCGGCGGAAACGGGGGCACGGTCGTGTCGAAACAGCTGTTAAAGTCCGTCGATGGTGGTAGAACCTGCGCAGAACGGCTTCACGAGCGGCCTGACGCAACCGATCCAGGATTTTGGAGAGCTCCCGAGCCCGGCCGTCACGGCGCTGGTATTCCTGACCGAGGACGATGGCTGGATGGGAACGAGCGAACCGGGCAGCACCCTGTTCCGTACCAAAGATTCCGGACGTACCTGGACATCGGCGTCGCTGGACGATCACTCGAGTGTCGTGGCGATTGACTGCGCCGACGTGGCACGATGCGTCGTAGAGACCGCCAAAGGGCGATGGTCCACCGCCGATGGCGGCGACACGTGGCAACAGCAAACGCCGTGAATGCTACCGTCCGCCGCCACGTAAGAACGACCATCGGCGCGCTCATCGTTAGTGCAATGACAGCGGCGGCGTGCGTGGGCGGCAGCGCAACGAACGTGCCGACGCCCCGGCTGTTCACGACGGAGGCGACAGCTACGAGCGCCGCCAAAGCGACAGCGCGAGTGTCGTCGACGGTCACCGCTCCGACGATCGAGGTGCCGGCGTCCGCTGTGTTGCAACGAGCGTCGCTCAACCCTTGCAGCCTATTCATGCCGCCCGGCAGTCGTAGGACTGGCCCGGGATCACGCTCGATGGGTCGACGAAGTGGCAGATCTGCCATGGCGACGGAGCCGCAATGATGGTTCCGAAGTTTCTCTTTCGCTCCGACGATGGCGGCGCGAGCTGGATACTCATCAGCGCGACAAGGCTCCGTCTCGACCCGCCTTTCGCGGACGTAGGAGACATATCGATTGGCGGTGGTGTGGAAGCGCTGGTGTTTCAGACCAAGGAGAAGGGCTGGATGGGGCTCGGTGGCCCCGGCCAAAATTTCTTCCGTTCGGACGATGGCGGCAGGAATTGGACGGCCGTCACGGGTCCGCCCTCAGGTCTGGCCATCAGCTCGATTATGTTCACGGACCCCTTGCACGGCACACTCACCACTCACCACGCGCGTACGTCCGTGGACGACATCCGACGGCGGCGAAACGTGGATTGAGTCGCAGCCCTAGCAGCGAAGGCTACGCGGGGACAACCATCGAGCGGCCGCAGGCGATGCAGAATTTTGCGTCGGCGACGTTCTGGCCGCCGCATTCGGTGCAGAAGCGGAGTTTTTCGGGCGATGCGCCCATCACCATCGGCGCGGACGGCGTGCTCGTGACGACAACGCCGGCGGCCGGCGTTGCAGACGTGGTTGAGGCGAGGGTGCTCGGCGTCGGATCATCGGCGTCGTCGCGCGTCGCCTTGCGGAACTCGCGGATGCCTTTGCCGAGCGAGCTGCCGAGATCGGCGGCTTTGCCGGGTCCGAAGAGCAGCAAGATAATGACGGCGACGATGATCAGTTCCGGGACGCCGATATCCGGCATGAGCGACGTTCTCCTTTTCGGTGCTGATCCAGCATAGCGCGTCCGCCCTCGTGAGGGCGTGACGATTGACAGAATCACACGCCGAGGGTTGTGAGTTCCTCGCCGGCGGAGGCTCACCGCGGTGGCAGTCGCAGACTCGCGCATCGTTGGCCGATCATCGGCAGAGCACGGCGCCGCGAGACCGGTGGATCTGTTTGGCCTGTCATTCTGAGCGAAGCGAAGAATCTATCCGAATACAAGACTGAGGGAACACGCGGATCCTACTGTGGCCGCAGTACTGCATACGTTGTGACATCGGAGAGATTCTTCACTGCGTTCAGAATGACATGGGTGGGGGAGTCGCCTCTCTAGTGACGCCATCGATTCTCGTCCCGCGGCATCCGTCGATGCTACCCTTAAGCCCAGACATGTACAGCCCGCCCCACGCCCCACAACCCACAATCCACGACCCGATCGCCGTCTTCGACTCCGGCGTCGGCGGTCTCGCCGTCCTCGCTGAGATGCGGCGACTGCTGTCGGGCGAGGATGTCGTGTACTACGCGGACACGGCGTGGTTCCCGTACGGCCCGCGGCCGGCGGCGGAGATTCGCGATCGGTGCGACGTCATCGCTCGCGAGCTGATCGCGCTCGGGGCGAAGCTGATCGTCGTCGCCTGCAACACCGCCACGAGCGCCGCGATCACGCATCTGCGCGAGACATTCGATGTGCCGTTCGTCGGCATGGAGCCGGCGCTGAAGCCGGCGGCGGAGCAGACGCGCACTGGAAAGATCGCCCTGCTCGTGACGCCCGGCACCGCGCGCGGCGAGAAGCTAGCGTTGCTGATCGACCGTCACGGCGCCGCTGTCGACGTGCGCGTGATCGAAGCGCCCGGGCTCGCCGATCGCGTCGAATCCAGCGACATCGACAGCGCCGGGACGGCCGCGCTCCTCCGCCAGTATCTCGCGCCGCTTCGCGGATCCGGCGTCGACGTGTTGGCGCTGGGCTGCACGCACTACGCGTTCTTGCGTCCGCAGATCGAGCGCGAAGTCGGCGACGAGATCGCCGTCATCGAGCCGTCGGCCGCGGTCGCCCGCCAGGTCGCGCGCGTGCTCGACGAACATGCACTGCGAAGCGATCGTCGCGACGGCGGCACCGTGCGATATATTTGCAGCGGCGACGAACCCGCATTCGCCCGCGTGCGCGACCTTCTCGTATTGCCGGGTGTGCCACCATAGGGGCCGACCCCATCGTGGTCGCCGGTGTCTGGCCGTCACCGGATCGTCGTTAGGTATGGCACACATGGAAGGAACCGACCATCGCCGCAATCCCCTTCCGCGACAAACTGAACGCCGCATGGGAACGATCCGGCAGCCTGCTGTGCATCGGCCTTGATCCCGATCCGGCGCTCATGCCCGACGCGCTTGCCGATGACGTCGCCGCCTTCAACATCGCGATCATCGAAGCGACGAGCGATCTCGTCTGCGCCTATAAGCCGAATGTGGCGTTCTACGAGGCGCTCGGTCCGGAGCGCGGCTACGCGGCGCTGCGCAAGACGCTGGCCGCCATCCCGCCGCGCATCATCACGCTCGCCGACGCCAAACGCGGCGACGTCGAGCATACCGCCCGCGCCTACGCGAAGGCGTTCTACGACGATCTCGGCTTCGACGCGATCACGATCAACCCCTATCTCGGCTACGACTCCGTCGCGCCGTGGATCGAGCGCGAAGACAAGGCGGCGATCATCGTCTGCCGCACCTCGAATCCGGGCGCACCCGACTTTCAGGATCTGGCGACGGATGATGGCAAGGGAGGCACGCGGCCGTTGTACGAGATCGTCGCCGAGCGGGCGAAGTCGTGGGCCGCGCACGGCAACGTCGGACTCGTCGTCGGCGCCACGTATCCGGACGAGATGCGACGTCTGCGCGCGCTCTGTCCCGACATGCCGTTCCTCATCCCGGGCATCGGCGCGCAAGCCGGCTCGCTCGCCGCCGCTGTGCACGCTGGCATCGACGCGCGCGGCCGTGGGATGTTGATCAGCGCCTCCCGCGGCGTCACCTACGCATCGAAGAACGCCGACTTCGCCGAAGCCGCGCGCAGGGCGGCGCAACGCCTGCGCGACGAGATCAACGCCGAACGCACGGTGGCCGCCTCGCGCCGGTAGACGCGCCCTCGAACTTATGCACGTGTTGCCGTAGCCACTGTCATCCTGAGCGAAGCGACGAACCGCAGGTGCCCGTGGTATCTCTCCGGATTGCCTCGGTCTCCTGGAAGATGCGCATTCTATTGGGATGACATTCGACGTGACATCGGAGAGATTCTTCGCTTCGCTCAGAATGACAGTTGGGTGAATCCGCGATCGTCGCCGGCGTGCGAATGCGGCTTAGCTCGGCACCGCGACCGTACGGACAGGTCTTAAGACCTGTCCTCCTCGAACGCGATCAGGTCCATCATTCGGCTCTCGTCGCCAGTCGCGACCGCAAGATCTGTGAAATCTGTGAAATCCGTGGTGCCCGTTTTCCCCGTCACACGGGCGACGCCACGAGATCATACGCCAGCGCGCGCGTCACCTTCGCGCGAATGAAGTCGCCGGCGGCGAAGTCCCCTTCAAGCAGCACGACGCCATCGACCTCCGGCGCATCGCGATACGATCGACCGACGACGAATCCGGCGTGGATGCCCTCGCGCCGCGGCGTGGTCGTCGATTCTACGAGCACATCGATCTCGCGGCCGACCATCGATCGGTTCTTGATCAGCGAGACTTGCTGTGCGATCTCCATCAGCTGCCTCTGGCGTCGCTTCTTGATCCGCTCGGGCACCGCATCCGGCTCGAACGCCGCCGGCGACTCCGATTGCGGCGAGAACGTGAAGCAGCCGACGTGGTCGAACGCCATCTCGCGCACGAACGCGAGCAGCTCGTTGAACTCCGCCTCCGTCTCGCCCGGATAGCCGACGATGAACGTCGTGCGGATGGCGATCTCTGGCATCGTCGCGCGTAGCGAGGCGAACATCTCGCGCACCATGCGCGTATTGCTCGGCCGCTTCATGCGGCGCAGCATACTCTCGGCGCCGTGCTGCAGCGGAATGTCGATGTACGGCGCGACATTCGGCAGCCGCGCCATCGTCTCCGCCAGCCGCGACGATACGTGGCCCGGATAGGCGTACATGATGCGCAGCCACGGCACCCCCGGGACGGCGGCGGAGATGCGTTCGAGCAGCTCCGGCAGCCCGTCGGCGATGCCGAGATCGCGGCCGTAGTCGGTGCTGTCCTGAGCGACGAGTACGATCTCCCGCACACCGAGCGCCGCCAGCCGCCGCGCCTCCTCGATGATCTCGTCGGCCGGCGTGCTGTGCAGCTTCCCCTTCATCTTCGGGATGATGCAGAACGTGCACGGCGCGTTGCAGCCGTCGGAGATCTTCAGATACGCCGACGGCCGCACCGCGATGGGCGCCGATGGCGTCGGAGCAACGGCCGACGTCTCCGGGATGTCGAACGGCGGCGGATCGAGGCTGATCGGCTCCAGCGTGCCGACGTACGTCCGGATGCCGGTCCAGTCCTCAGCGCCAAAGACGGCATCGATCTCCGGCACCTCGGCGCGCAACTCGTCGCCGTGCAGCGCGGTCAGGCATCCGGCGACGACCAGCTGCTGCCCGCGACGCTTCTGCGCTGCCAGCTCCAGGATCGTGTTGACGGACTCCTCCTTCGAAGCGTCGATGAAGCCGCACGTATTGACGATCACCATCTCGGCCAGCGCCGGCTCGCCCACTTCGAGATGCGCGCCATCGCCGAGTACGCGGGAGATGCGCTCGCTATCCGCGACGTTTTTCGCGCAGCCGAGGGTGACAATGTGGTATCGCACGAACTTCAGGGTAACGCATCGTGGTTAACGCCGACGTCTGGGACGATCCACGAAGAGCACGAAGAGACGGCGACGAGATGATTCTCAATGCGGTGCAGATGGATGTCGAAGCATCTGCGAAGTCGGGGGGGGGGCAGGCCGACGTCCCTCAGCCGCCGTCGAGTCGTGACCATCTGGCTGGTCCGCGCTCACGCGCCGCCCTCTGCCACCAAGAACTTCGTGTCCTTCGTGGTTGATCCGTGGTGCGGCGATGCTAGCCGCCGGGAACGACGAGGGTGACGGAGCCGCTGCCGCCGCTCTTGGCGCCGGCGGCGGGATCCTGCGACGAGACGATGCCACTCTGACCCTTCGCCGTGCTCGTCTCGACGATGACGTAGTTGAGGCCCGCCTGCTGCAGCGCCGTGATCGCGTCGTCGACGCGCGCGCCCGCAAGATCGGGCACGGTGCCCTTCTTGACTTCGCCGATCGGCTTGCCGCTCGCGGGATTCTGCACGCCGCCGCCGCGCGATTCAGTGACGACCGTCGGCGCCGTCTTAGCCGTCGTCGGCGTCGTCGATCCGCCGCCGCTACCGATCGAAAAGTAGATGAAGACGCCGGCGATCAGCAGAAGCACCAGCACGCCACCGGCCAGCAGATAGTTCATCGAGCCCGTCACCGACGGGGGCGCGATCTCCGGCAGCGGCTTGAACTCCGGCTCCTCCGTCTGCATCTGGAAGAGCCGCATCAGTTCGGCCGGATTCAGACCGAGATACTGGGCGTAGGTGCGCAGGAAGGCGCGGCTGTAGACCGGCGCCGGGAAGATTTTCCACTCTTCGCGTTCGAGCGCGTCGATGTAGCGCTTCGAGATACGCGTATCACGCTCGCAATCTTCGAGCGTCAGGCCGCGCGCAACCCTCGCCTGGGACAGTGTTCGGCCTAGTTCGGGCATTCTTGGCTCATACAGGCCCGCCGCCAGGCGGAATCGGGGACAATCGGAATCTACCGGACGCGCCTCGGCCGGTCAATCATCCGGGTCGCCGCCCAGCTTCAACCGCATGTTGACGTCCGCCACGGATCGCCAATTGGTTTACTCAGGCGAGCCGATCGACGATTTCATTATGTCACGCAAGCCGCCGAGGATGACCGCCGTGACGGTCGCCTCTACTCGCACCCGCCCTCCGTCACCCTTGACCCAGCTCTCGGTGGCGCCGGCAAGCGTCCCGAGAAACATCGACGCCAGCATGCGCGCGCGACCTCCCGTGAACCCAAACGGCTGCACAAGGAGCGTGGCCACGAACTCGACCCCAGTACGCGCGCCGTCGTCTGCTTCCGCAGCGACATCGGCGCCGTGGCCCGAAAAGACCTCCAGCACGCGCCCTCGCTCGGCGACGACATCGAAGTACGCATGAATGGCCGCCCGTACCCGCTGTTCAGGATCTGTGACGCCACCGACAGCTTCGAACACCCGCCGGCCGAGCCATCCGATCTCCCGCGCATACAGCGCAACGAGTACGGCGCCCGCATTCTCGAAGTGCTGATAGGGCAGCGCCTTCGAAACGCTGGCGCGTTCGGCCAGGCCTTCCATGGTCAGAGACGCCGGACCACGCTCAACGATGATATCTGCCGCTGAATCGAGCAGTTGCTCGCGGCGATCCTCCTTGGTGAGACGGCCGAACGGGGGTGCCGCCGCGGTTCCCGCCATCAGGCGCTCACTGCGGCGTAGGACGCGACGTCGAGGCCCATCAGTTCGGCGAAGTTACCGCAATAAAACGACTCAAGCACGCCTGCGTCCGCGCCGCCGAGATTCGTCTCGAAGTTCTTCAGTGGGTCGTGACCACCTTCGAGGTGCGGATAGTCGGTCGAAAACATCAGGAGGTTGGGGCCCACGTTGTCCGTGATCCATTTCACGTCTTCCTTGGGAAACGGCGTGAACTTCACCTGCCGGCGGATATAGTCCGACGCCTTCTCCGGCAGCGCCTTCAGGTCGGGCTCTGTCTTCGCGAACATGTTCTGAGCGTGATCGAGCGTACGCAGCATCGTCGGCACCCACTCGGCCCCTTGCTCGATCGACGCGCCGTGGAGCTTCGGGAACTTCTCGAAGACGCCGTCCAGCGCCATCATCGAGAAAAACGTGTACGGCCAGTAGCCGATGCCCATGTAATCCTTCGAGCGGATGTTTTCGCCGCCGCCTAACCAGTCTTTGGGCACGGGCCGCCCGTTGTTGCGATACGATGCGGGCACCAACCGCCCGCCCGTGCCGATGTGCGTCGTGAGCGGCACCCCCGCCTCGGCCAGCGTGTCCCAGACGGGCTCGTAGTCGACATGCGATGGCGAGATTTTGTCGTAAACCGAGGGTACGAGCATCGCCTTGCAGCCGAGCTTGATCGAGTCCTCCGCCAGTCTTTGCGCGCGCTTCGCGTCCGCCATCGGCAGGTAGCCCACGGCCATCAACCGCTTGTCCTTCGAACAGAAGTCGGCGAGAGCGCGGTTCTGCGCCATCGCGCCGCCGTACAGCACGTCGTGATCGTCGCTCCCAATGAAGGCGCCAACTGCGTACGTGTGAAACACCAGCTGCGCCTGAAATCCGAGCATGTCGAGCGCCTTGCTGCGTTCCGTTGCATCCCACGCCCCATACGCCATCGTGCCGGTAGCCATCAACCGCCCGCGCGCCCGCTCTTCCTTCGACTCGTCGGAGGCCCGCTGTTCGAGGATCTCGCGCGCCTTCGCATTGTCGAACTCCCACGGGGGCGCCGGCTTCAACCGCGGTCGGATCTCCGGATCGGCGTACGGGATGATCCAGTCCGCCGGCTCCATCACATGGCTATCAGCGTCGAAGTACACGCGCCCACTGGCGTAAGGCATCTGGCCTCCTCTTGATTGCTCTTTAGGCGGTAAGTTACGGTGTCGTTACTGTCATGTCAAGTCGCGTTGCGCGTAGCCTCTGAACATTCCCCCGGCCCGAATCTGGACACTGCTCACCCGGGCCGCTAAATCCCCGGATGAATCCGCGAACCTGATCTCCCTCGCATCCGCCTCACTCGCACCCCGCATGACGGTCTGCATTGTGCCGATACTCCTTACGAGGGAGGTGCTTGTGGAACTCGATCCCGCGTTGTCCGACGACGCCGCCGGCCAGCTCTTCTACCTGCTCGAAAACATCGCCTCGCTGCACGGCGGTACCGATATGGCCTGGCTGGCGGGCCGCTTCGAATTCCTCGGCGAGAAGGCGATCGGCGCCAGCATGACCGCACTCATCCTGCCCGACGAGGTCGGCGTCTACCGCGCCACCGCGAGCGCATCGCCGCGCCCGACGCGCGCCCGCGATCTCTGGGAGTCGCTCGGTCTCGACGATCTGTCGGCGAACGATACCGCCGCCGCCATCTTCGGCGAGGCCCAGAGTCACGCGCGTGCCATCAGCTACGCGCCGGACGAACTCTTCCCCGGCTGCCATTACGCCGGCGCCGACGACGCGATCGTCGCGCCGATCTCCTTCAACAGCGAGCTGATCGGCGTCGGCCTCCTCATCGTCAAGAAGTCGGAGATGACGGCAGCGCTGGCCGGCGTACTGACGAACCACACCGCAGTCGCCATTCACCAACTGCGCCTGCGCGACGACGCCCGACGCCTGCACTCGATGGATCCGAAGCTCTGGGTGCCCGACGAAGACTTCCTCATCATGCAACTCCGTCGCGAAGTCGCGCGCGCCCGCCGCTACGGCCGCATGTCAGGCGTCGCCCTGCTGCGTCTCGAGAACGAACGGGAGGTGCGCGCGCAGTTCGGCGACTTCTACGCCGGCCACATGTTGCGCCGCGTCGGCAGCCAACTGCTCGCCAGCGTCCGCGACTCCGACGTCGTCGGCGCGCTCGACGGAGGCTACGCGATCATCCACACAGAGACGTCTCACGACGGCACCCAGCTCTCGGCCGAACGCCTTCGTGACGCCGTCGTCAAGATGATCGAGCAGCGCTTCCCGGAAGCGCCCGCGCCTGAGATGTCCGTCACCGCCGCCTCCTTCCCCGAAGACGGAGCCAGCGTCGACGACCTCCTCGCCGCCCTCGCCGCGACAACGGCGAGCGCCGCCGACGTCATCACAGACATCGCCGCCTGATCGCTCTGCGCTGTTACACCAACGGCACAATGGCCATCAACAAGCCGACGAAGAAAAGCCCGCAAGCGGCGCCAAGCGAACGTCGGGCAAAGATCCGTGGGAGGCGCATTTCGATGCGATCGAGGCGCTCGCGGCGTCAATTCCGGATGAAGAGCATGGCCCGCCACCCGCGTGATGGCGCGAGCAATTCGGAGCACTACCTCTACGGATCACCGAAGCAGGATCCTGAGTAGCTGAACAGTCTCCAGCCGAGCCGCACCCTCGGGTCATCCTCGCGGCCCGTGGCCATACAGCTTGCAGTGCGCGAGCCGCATCCGCTGACGGTCTGTAAACCGTCAAGTAATCTCGTGACTCAAACTGCTCAAGATCAATTCGAATATCGATCGCTGCTCATCGAGCGAAACGACGGCGGCATCAATCTGGCTCTCAATTGCGATCGATCGACTATCCGCAAGTTTTGAGTAGGCCTCATGTCCAATCCAGGGCCGGTCAGCCGCCACCGGGCTCTCCGTCACTACTACGATTCCGTTAGAAGATCCATCGATGTCCCTTCGGCTCACGTCGACAATTTTTGTGTGGGCCAATTCGTGCAACGCTTTCACTTCGGACAAGGTGGCGTCGGCGGATGCACTTCCTAATCCGAACGGTCCGCCAACGTCAACATCGTAGACCGAAACCTGCCATTCATCCCTCGCGAATTTTGGGTTGCCGATGGTTGACCGATCTCCTATGAGCATCCGATGGATGCCAAATTGGTAGGACACTGAGAGGAGCTCATAGCGGACCGGGACCGAGACGCTTAGTTCCTGGTCCGGTAGCACGATTCGATGACTTGGCAAAGACGCGGAGGAAGAACTACCGCCGCTTTGGCATGAAGAGAACAGTAGATAGGCGAGAGCAGATCCTAACGCAAGTCTGATGCCGATAGTTCTCGCTGGGGTCATCACCCGCCTCCTCGGAACTGAGACCGTCGCGGGCGCGAAACGGGCCGCACCCAATCCTGCATTAGCAACGCCACAACAACAAGGAGGGAGCCCGCGTGGGCCCCCTCGTCTAACATCAACTTCTCGACTGCACGCGCTACTCTTCGTCCGGTTCGGCTACGAAGCCGCGCGGGGCGGCGGGTGCGGCGGGCGCCTCGACCTCGAGCACGTCGGCGTCGCCGTCTTCCGAGAGCAGATCCTCTGGTGATGGTTCGTCGAGTTCGGCAGTGATGTCCTCGTCGTCGAGATCGTCGATCACGCCGTCTTCGTCCGGTTCATCGAGCGGCAACGTGCCCAGCAGGCCGGCGATCTCATCGTCATCGCCGAATAGGTCATCGCCCTCTTCCAGCAACTCGAGCGACTCCGGTATCGGAATCTCCTTCACCGGCGGCGGCGGCAGGATGATCGGCGAGCGCGCCGGGATCAGCTTGCCGATGATCACGTTCTCCTTCAGGCCCATCAGGTGGTCCGTCTGACCGCTGATCGCCGCTTCCGTCAGCACGCGCGTCGTCTCCTGGAACGACGCCGCCGCCAGGAAGCTGCTCGTACTCAGCGACGCCTTCGTCACACCGAGCAGCACCGGCACCGCCGTCGCCGGCTCGCCACCCTCGGCCAGCACGCGCGCATTGATCTCTTCGTACTCGAAGCGGTCGACGATGTCGTTCGGCAGCAGCGGCGTGTCGCCCGGCGCATCCACACGCACCTTGCGCAACATCTGCCGCACGATCACTTCGATGTGCTTGTCGTTGATCGTCACACCCTGCGACCGGTAGACCTTCTGCACTTCCTCGACAAGGTAGAGCTGCACCGCTTCCGGCCCCATGATCCGCAGGATCTCCTGCGGGTTCAGCGAGCCTTCCGTCAGCTGCTGCCCGGCCTGCACCGGATCGCCGTTCTCCACCTTCATCCGCGCTGCCGCTGGCACCGCGTACTCGCGCTCTTCCTTCTCTTCGTACACGATCGAGACGCGGTTCTTGTTGCTCATGACGATGCGGCCGCCGATGCGCGCCACGACATCGCCCTCGAGCACCTCCGGCATCTCCTCGACCTTCTTCTTCGAGACCTTCGCCTTTGAAGCCTTCTTCGGCTTCTCCTCGACGACGGCTGCGGCCTTCGGCGCCGCGATCTGCGGCAACCGCGCCAGGATCGTGCCCTGTTCGATCAGGTCGTCCTTCTTCACCAGCACCTTCGCGCCAGCGGGAATCTCGTACTCGTCGCTGTACAGCTCCGTGCTCTTCACACGAATCCGCCGCGAGTCGCCATCGCGGACGATCTCCGCCGAGCCGTCCATCTCCGAGATCAGCGCCTGCCCCTTCGGCACACGCGCCTCGAACAGCTCCTCCACACGCGGCAGACCGCTGGTGATGTCGACGCCGCTCGCCACACCACCGGTGTGGAACGTGCGCATCGTCAACTGCGTGCCCGGCTCGCCGATTGACTGCGCCGCCACGATGCCGACCGCCTCGCCCATGTTGACGAGGCGTCCGCGCGCCGGGCTGCGGCCGTAGCAGTAGCGGCAGATGCCGCGCTTCGCCTGACACGTCAGCGCCGAGCGCACGTACACGCGCACCATCTTCAACTCTTCGATGCGCGCGGCCTTCTTATCGTCGATCTCTTCGTTGAACGCGGCGAGAATGTCGTTCGTCTCCGGATCTTCGAGATCCATCGCCGAGTAGCGGCCGCTGATCCGCTCGCTGAACGACTCCAGGATCCCGGACTCCGGCTGATCCAGCCAGACGCCCATCCGCGTCCCGCAATCCTCTTCGAGGATGATCACATCCTGCGACACGTCGATCAGCCGCCGCGTCAGGTAACCGGAGTCCGCCGTCCGCAGCGCCGTGTCCGCAAGTCCCTTGCGCGCGCCGTGCGTCGAGATGAAGTACTCCAGCACCGTCAGCCCCTCACGGAAGCTCGAACGGATCGGCAGGTCGATGATCCGCCCCGACGGGTCGGTCATCAGTCCGCGCATGCCGGCCATCTGCGTGATCTGGCTGATATTACCCTTCGCACCCGATGTCGCCATCGTGTACACCGAGCCGTAGCGACTCAACTGATCCTGGATCGTCTTCTTAACGTCCTCCGTCGTGCGGCTCCAGACCTCGACAGTCGCGTCATAGCGCTCCTGCTCGGTGATCAGCCCCATCTCGTATTCGTTGTCGATCTCGCGGATATTGTCTTCCGCCTTCTTGATCAGGCCCGCCTTCTCCGCCGGCACGCGCAGGTCGTTGACGGCGATCGTGATCCCCGATTGCGTCGCATACTCGAAGCCGATGCGCTTGATGTTGTCGACTACCTCAGCCGTGTCCTCGTTGCCGAGCACTTCGTAGCAGCGCGCCACGACGGTCTTCAGCATCTTGCGGTCCATCGTTTCGTTCAGATAGTCGATGCCCGTCGTGATCGCCGACGCGACGCCGCCCGGCAGGATCTCATCGAAGATCAGCCGCCCGACGCTCGTCTCGATCACTTCCGTCTTGCCGCGACCAGCCGTCTCCGTGCTGTAGTCGACGTACGGCGCCATCGTCATCGTCGAGACGGTCGTGCTCTCGGGCATCTCGTCGACGTACGACTCCGTGTCCGTATCGCCGATGAGCCCGCTCTCGCTTTCGCTACCGGGTGGCAGCATCGCCATGATGTCGTCCGCCGCCGCATCGCGCCGCGGGTGCCGTGGCTTCTCGTACGGCACGCGGACCTTGATCGTCTGCTGCAGCTTGATGATCCCCAGGTCGTGCGCGTAGCGCGCCTCCTGCGGGCTGCCGTAGATCTGCGTCAGCTTCTCGCCCTTGGCGAGCGGCTGCTTCAGCGTCAGGTAGTAGCAGCCGAGCACCATGTCCAGCGTCGGCGCGATGATCGGCTCGCCGGAACCTGGCGACAGCAGGTTGCGCGTCGACAGCATGATCTGCCGCGCTTCCGCCACCGCTTCGCGCGACAGCGGCACGTGCACGGCCATCTGGTCACCGTCGAAGTCGGCGTTGAACGCGGTACACACCAGCGGGTGAATCTGGATCGCGCTGCCCTCGATCAGCACCGGCTCGAACGCCTGGATGCCGAGGCGGTGTAGCGTCGGCGCCCGGTTCAGCAGCACCGGCCGCGTCCCGATCACCTCATCCAGCACGTCCCACACCTCCGGACGCGCCCGCTCGACGATGCGCTTGGCGCTTTTGATGTTGTGCGCCAGCCCGCGCGATACCAGCGCATGCATGACGAACGGCTTGAACAGCTCGAGCGCCATCCGCTTCGGCAGCCCGCATTGGTGCAGCGTCAGCTCCGGCGCGACGACGATCACCGAGCGGCCTGAATAATCGACGCGCTTGCCAAGCAGGTTCTGGCGAAAGCGTCCCTGCTTGCCCTTGAGCATGTCGGAGAGAGACTTCAGCGGACGGTTGTTGTGTCCCTTGGTTGGGCGCGTGCGGCGGCTGTTGTCGAACAGCGCGTCGACAGCTTCCTGAAGCATGCGCTTTTCATTGCGAAGAATGACCTCAGGGGCTTTCAGCTCCATCAGTTTCTTCAAACGATTGTTCCGGTTGATCACACGGCGATAAAGGTCGTTCAAATCCGATGTGGCGAATCGGCCGCCATCGAGGTGAACGAGCGGACGAAGCTCCGGAGGAATGACCGGCAGAACGTCCATAACCATCCACTCGGGCTTGTTGTCCGAGCCGCGGAAAGCCTCCACAACCTTAAGACGCTTGATAACCTTGTTGCGGCGCTGGGCGCTCGTGGCCTGGCGCATTTCGATTGCGAGCCGGCCTGCGAGTTCCTCGATGTCGATCTTCTTAAGCAGTTCCTTCACGGCTTCTGCGCCGATCCGGATGTCCACTTTCTCGCCGTAGACTTCGCGGTACTTGCGAGTCTC
>JBBQVO010000054.1:0-17753 GCA_038211505.1 Dehalococcoidia bacterium
GAGGCAGCTTGCGTGGAGATCCCGCTCGTCGGCTACTCCGGAGGTTGTCGGGGCGCCGCGCTCAGTCAACGCGCACCGCCGCTGCAACGCGCTTAGTCAGCGCCGACTTCTCTTTCGGCGCGACGAGGCGGCACGTCTCGCAGCGGCCGTAGACTTCGAGCCAGTGTCGCTCGATCTCGTAACCCGTCGCCTGCGCGAGATCGCGCGTCAGCGACTGCACGTCGCACTGACTGAAGTCCTCGACGCGCCCGCAGTCGACGCACACGAGATGGTGATGGTGGCCGCGCGTGCTCACGCGATAGTGCAGCGTGCCGTCGTCGAGCATGACCCGGCAGACGACGTTGAGATCGAGGAGGATCTTCATCGTCCGAAACACCGTCGCCCGCCCGACCTTGCGCGAAGCATGCATCACGTCATCGACAGTGAAGTGCGCCGGCTGCGCCATCACCGCATCCAACACCCGCCGCCTGCTCCCCGTGATCCGATGCCCCCGCATCTCCAGCCGCTCGATCACAAAATCCGTCTCAGACATGACGCCACTCCATCCAATTGATATCGGGTCTCAATTTAAATGAGATGAAGTATCAACGCAAGAGCACGCGGAGGTTAACCACGAAGGACACGAAAGGGGGCGGAGTGGCTGGGGATAACCGTACGGGCAGGTCTGAAGACCTGTCCGTACGAGACGCGAAGAACGTTGAAGAACCCACCTGGGATCTCCCCATTTACCCTTCGTGTCCTTCGTGGTTACACCCGGGGCGTTAGTCGACGAGGGCCTGGAGCATCGTGGGGCCGTTGTGCTCTTGCTCGGGCGCGGTGTCCGGCTCGGCAGTCACGGCGAAGCCGTGGAAGCGGCCCTGGGCGGCGGCGGCGCTCACGTTGCGGACGATCAGCCGGCCGTTGCCGGTGTCGTCGACCTTGAAGCGGCCGCCGTACACCCAGGCGTTGTCGAAGATCATCCACATGCAGTACGACGTGCCGTCGGCGAGGCGCGGCAGGTTCGTCGCGACCAGCGCACCGAGGCCGCCCGTCTGGCTCCAGATGTAACGCCCATTCGACGCCGGCGCCGACGTTGTGGCGGTGAGCGGCACGCGCGCGATGTCCGGCCGCGAGAGAATATCGATCACGGCGTCCTGCGACGAGACGAGGCCGACGTTCGTCGTGTTCGCCTGCACCAGCTCCGTTCTTACCGTCGCGAACGAATTCGATTCGCTCGTCGCGTCGGCGGACACCTGGGCGTTGTCGTCGGTGATGCTGTTGACGCGCGCGTGCAGGTAGCCGCTCCAGCTGATCAGCACGATCGCCACGGCGGCCACGCAGGCCGCGGCGGCCGCGCTCCACGTCCGCCAGTTGCGCCGGTGATGAATGTCGGAGAGCACCGCCGCCGACGCCAGCACGCGCGCCTTCAGCGCCGAGTTGGCGCTCTGCAACGGCACGGCAAGGGCGATCGACGCGGCTGTGTCGCGAGCGGATTCGGCGAGGGCGGCGCAGTCGTCATGTTGCTCGATGTGCGCTTCGAGCGCGCGCGCCTCTTCGCCGTCGAGCGCGCCGAGGGCCCATGCATCGATGTTGTCGCGGACGTGTTCGCAATCCATGGTCATGAGAAGTTTCGGTCTTTCCCCCGGCGCTCTTCAAGCGCCCCGCGCATCTTCTGCATGCCGAGACGAATTCTCGTCTTGACGGTTCCCAGCGGCTGGCCGAGCGTGTTGGCGATCTCCTGCTGCGTCAGGCCGCCGAAGTAGGCGAGCTGGATCGCTAGCTTCTGCTCCGCAGGCAGCACCTCCAGCGCTTTCCGCACGGCGGCCCGCTCGTCCGATAACACGGTCGCCAGCGCCGGATCGTCCCGGTCGTTGCCGCTCGGCAGGACATCCTCCTCTTCGCTCGTCGTCGGCAGCGACTCGTGCCGCAGACGACGACCCTGGCTCCGCCGCTCGTCGATCGACTTGTTGCGTGTGACGCTCATCAGCCACGTAACGAACTTGCCACGGTTGACGTCGAACTGCTCCGGCCGCCTCCAGACCCGCAGGAACACATCCTGCGTCACGTCCTGCGCGACATGCGAATCCGCCACGACGCGGAGCGCGACGGAGTAGACGAGATCGCTGTAGCGGTCGTACAGCGCCTCGAATGCCGCGAGGTCCCGGTGTTCGAGCCGGGCCATCAGCTCATCGTCGCGGAGTCCCGTGTAGTCCACGCGCTCCATCTCAACTACGTCCCGGCCGCCCTCAGGGATTGGGGGTGGCGTACCCCGATCTTACCAGCCGGGCCTTACGGGTTTGTCCACAGAGGACACAGAGGGGCGCAGAAAGGGTTCGATTGAGTCTTTCATCATGCGGTGAACAAGAAGGAGCAGTGAATGAGGGAGTATGCGATCCCACTCGTAGCGCGGGCTTTCCAGCCCGCGCGGTGCAGGTCTGAAATCGGTCAGTTCGAGGCACTGCGTGTCCGCCGTCGACCTTTAGTCGCCCGGCGAACCACTATTCTGTGCTCTCCGTGTCCTCTGTGGATCGAAAGCTTAGCCGCCGGGCTGGGCGCCGGGGAGGACATCTTGCACCGTGATCTCCGTGGCGATCAGCGCGTCGCGGCGGTCGTTGAGCTTGCCGGAGGCGATGATGCGGTCGGACGACTTGAGATCGCGCAGCTGGGCCGTGCCTCCGCCCGCTTTGCGCAGCACGGTCGAGGTATCGATGACGATCTGCTGGATCGTTGCGCCCTGCAGCGGCTTGATCTCGATGACGCGGGCGCTGAGGTTGACGGCACCGATGATGCCCGTGACCTCCAACGTCTCGCCCGCGGGCGCCGATGTCGGGCCGCCGGTCGAAGCCGCGGTGGGTGCGCCGCCGGGTGTCGGCCCGCCGCCCGGCGTCGTGCTGCCGCCAGTCGTCATGCTGGCAGCAGCTGATCCGGCCGGCGACGGCTTCGGCGTCGCCGTGCTCTTGGAGTCGCTGCTGCAGGCAGTCGCGATCAACAAGAGGCAGATCGTCACGGCGGCAAGTGTTGTTCGCATCGACATCAGCCTACCGGACAGGAGTGCGACGGACACGCGCGTCGCATGCGGACGCACCTTGGACTACGACGATCGAAGATGCGCAACATCAATGCGGAGCGCGGAATCGCTCGACGAGTTCCCACGCGGCGGGCAGCGCGAGCGATGCGGCGACGACCTTCGCGAGATCGCCGGCGATGAATGGCCAGAGGCCATAGTCGAGCGCCGTCGACCACGTGATCGGCTTGCCGACGACGGAGAACTGCTGGTGCAACCAGATGACGCCCGGCACGTAGATCAGCGCGCTGGCGAGCAGCATCGGCAGCACGATCCAGCGCGAGCGATCAGCGCCGTGTTCGGCGAACCAGCCGACCACGAACGCGGCGATCACGAATCCGATCAGGTAGCCGCCCGACGGCGTGGCGATGGCGCTGATGCCGCCGGCGCCCGCCGCCAGCACCGGCAGCCCCGCCGCGCCTTCCGCCAGATACGCAAGCATCGTCGCCGCGCCGAGCCGGCTGCCGTACGCGGCGCCGATCAGTAGCACCGCGAACGTTTGTCCCGTGATCGGCACGGTGCTGAATGAGAACTGATGACTGAATCGCGCCGAGAGCGCCATCAGCGCGCTGCCGGCGATCACGAGCACGATGTTCGTAATCCACGACTCCGGCACGACGCGCGCCGCCAGCGTGTTCGATCGAAATGTGGCGATGTTCTGCTGCTGCTGCTGCAAGTACCGCTCCTCCACCCGTGGACGCCGCCATCGGTCGCCCCGCGCGCATGATCGATGCGCCGCGGTCGAGGAACAATGGTGCGTTTGTACTAATGAGCGCACGTCACGTCAATACACGACGTTCGACCACGGGTTCGTGGCCGTGATAGAGGCATCGCTTCCCACGAAGGTGCCGATGCGGCTGCCGGTGCCGAAATCAGTCACGGCGTTTGCGTTACCGACGATGATATTGCGTGCAACAAGGTTTTTGAGCGTCGTGCCGGTCCCCGACAGCGCGACGCCAGATCCACCGTTGCCGGTGATGCGGTTGTCGGTGATCTCGTTGAACGACCACCCGATCGTTACCGTGACCCCACCCTGGGCGTTGCTGTCCAGTACGTTGTTCCGGACCCAGACGTTGTTGGCCTGGATGTATATGCCGCCGATTTCAAAGGCATAGCCGAACCCGTTCCGGCTGATGTTGCTCTCGGTGACGAGCGTTCCCCAGTTCGAGGCCTGCTGGACGATCCGGATGCCAGCGGCGACATTATCGTGAGCGACAACCTCGCGGACGACGCCGCCACTCCCGATGTTCATGCCGTCGCCTGAGCTATCGGCGACGTCGAGGTTCGCGAACGTGCTCCGCGCCAGTTCCGGCGTATTGATGCCGGCGCCCCATCCGCGGATCGACCCGTTGCGGATCGTCACGTTGGTGCGGATTATTCCGGCGTCATTGATGCCCGAGCTGGCGTTGCCCGGCCCGAGCAGCGCGAACCCGTTGAGGTCGAGGGTGACGTCGTTCGCGTCGATTGTGATCCCATTGCCCGAACCGGCACTCAGCGTCTTCGTCAAGACGTACGAGCCTGGCTGGCTGATCGTGAAGGGGAGAACATCCACCGGCACGCGTGGTTCGACTTGAGGAAGCGTCGAACCTGGCGAGCCGGGCGGATCGAGCGGACCACCCCGGGCGCGCGTCGCGAACCCCGCGATCACGACGAGAAGGACGGCTAAGAGCAACACTGTGTTGGTTCGGGTCCAGAGCGTCGACATCGCGCACCTCGCAAAACTAAGCCGCGGGACTGACGGCGCCGACGGCCACATGAGAAGTACATAGTAATGCTCACCGCGCCGACAATCACGGCCAGCGGACGTGATTCGTGACAATCCAGCAGCGATGGAAGCACCCTACGATAACTTAGGGGCGAGGCACGCGACTTGATCGCGGCCGCCGCGGTGGGCGGCGCGGCGACGTCGGGCATCGTGCGATCGAGGGCCAACGGTGCGTTTGTACTACTGGCGGTGTGAGCGCAGGCATCAAGATGCACAGTGATGGAGAGTCATCGCGCGTCCCGAATCGTCGCAGGCACAATTGGCGCGGTGTTACTCGCCGTCGGCGCTTTGGTCGGCGTGTGGGCGGCAATGCTGATCGCGAATGGCGTGCGCGGCGACTACGAGAACGCGACGCTGTATCTGTGGCTTGGCGTGGCGTTGCTTATCCCGACGGCAGTGTCCTTGACGATGGGCGCGCTGGTCGTTGTCACAGCGTGGCATTCGGCGCGAGGCGCTCGGCGCGCGACTTGAGGGCGACGCCGGCGGCGCTCGGCGACTCCGGCGCGCTGGCCGCAGCGCTGCCGGTGATCTCGAAGCCGAGGTCGCGGATCATGGCGATGTCGTCTTCCGGGCGCTGGCCTTTGGCGGTGAGGTAGTCGCCGATGAAGATCGAGTTGGCGACGAGGAGGCCCATCGGCTGCAGCGACTTCAGGTGATGCTCGCGGCCGCCGGCGATGCGCAGCTCGCTCTCGGGGTTCATGACGCGCATCAGGCTGAGGATCTTGAGGCACTTCGTCGGCGTTAGCGACCAGCGGCCGGCGAGCGGCGTGCCCTGGATCGGGATCAGGAAGTTCACCGGGATCGAATCGACGTTAAGGCGGCGCAGCGACTGCGCGACCTCGACGATGTCGTCGTCTGTCTCGCCCATACCGAACAACGCGCCGCAGCACGGGGAAAGCCCGCTGCCTTTCACGACGCCAACGGTCTCGACGCGATCAGCGTAGGTGTGCGTGTCGCAGATCTCGCCGTAGAAGTTCTCGCTGGTGTTGAGGTTGTGGTTGTACGCGAAGACGCCGGCGTCCTTCAGCGACGCCGCTTGCTGCGACGAGAGCAGTCCGAGGCAGGCGCAGATCTCGGCGTCCGGCAGCGTCTCATGCACCTCGCGGACAGCCGTCGCGATATGGGCGACGTCGGCGTCACTCGGCCCGCGGCCGGACGCCACCATGCAGACGCGGCGGGCGCCGTACTCGTGGCCGCGCAGGGCGGCGGAGAGGATCTCGTTGCCGGGCAGCAGGTTGTACTTGTCGATCGGGGCCTTCGAGAGTTTGGACTGCGAGCAGTAGTGGCAGTCCTCGGGGCAGATGCCGCTCTTGATGTTGACGAGAAAGTTGATCTTCACGCGGTTGCCGAAGTAGCGGCGACGCAGCGTGTGCGCGGCGGCGACGATCGCCGGCATCTCGTCGTCGGGGGCGCGCAGGATCGCGAGCGATTCATCGGTCGTCGGCGGTGTGCCGGCGAGTGCGCGGTCGGCGATCGCCATCCAATTCGTCATGCGGGCATCCTCGGTCGTGGTGGTGCTGGTGTGGTGGCAGTGTTTGGGGGTGAGGGCGTTTCGTCAAGGGGTGGCGTTGGGGGATCGGTGTGGCGCGGCATCGGGAGCGGGAGCGGGAGCGGCGGCGAATTTCGGAGAGATTCTTCGCTGCGCTCAGAATGACAGTTTTTTGCCCGGGCGAACTCACGCGAGGGGACGTGCGAAAGCCAGCGTCGCTCTGGTGGCGGGGCCGACGCTGGCTCTCTGCATTCGCGGGGAATAGGTTGGCGGCTCTCCCCGTGTACAGCATCGGCGTGGCGTGCGAGATCCGAAGGGGCGGCGGCGATCCTTTTCGGCGGGACGACGAGCCGGGCGCGGACGAGTTGAGAATGAGTGGCGTCGAAATTCGGCACGTTGACGCGTGCGACGAGGGCGCGGCGAGCAGCGCCCCTGCGATGTCGGGCGCGCCTCGGCGTGGGGACGCGAGATGCGATTGTGATCGGGATCACAAACGATGATGCGTATTGGCGTTTGACGTTGATCAGATGCTGCTACACTACGCGCGAGTTGGAGAGTGATGTGGTTGGTGTGATCCCCGCATGAATTGGCTGAGCCCGGAAACAAGGGCGGCGGTTCTTCGGCACCCGTTTTTTCTCGCCGGACTTTCGGTCGTGGCGCTGCTGGCGCTGACCGCGGGC
Source organism: Dehalococcoidia bacterium (assembly GCA_038211505.1). Classification (GTDB taxonomy): domain Bacteria; phylum Chloroflexota; class Dehalococcoidia; order DSTF01; family JACRBR01; genus JBBQVO01. Next base: position 6,978 of record JBBQVO010000054.1, read on the forward strand.
GTGCTCGTCGTGTTCGACAGCGTGCGCGGCGGAAGCGCGAGCGGCGGGCCGGCGGTCGTCGTGCAGTCGGAGGGATCGGCGACGGCGGGGCCGGCGGCGAAGACGGCCAGCGCGAGCGGCGTCAGCGGCGTCACGAAGGCGACGACGACGGTGCGCGGCGCGCCCGGCCAGCGCACGGCGGCGCTCGGCAACGTGCCGTCGAAGTCGACGGTGGAGATCGACGGCCGCACGACGGACACGCAGTGGGTACGCATCATCTTCCCGCCGAACTCTGAGCTGCACGGCTGGATCGACGCGTCGGAGCTGACGATCACGGGCGATCCGACGACGCTGGTCGTCGCCACAGCCGAGCCGGCGCCGATCGTCGAATTGCCGACGGAGGCGCCGTCCGCGCGGACGGCGCAGGCGGCGACGCAAGCGGCGCCTGTCGCAACGCCGACGATCGCTCTCTCGCCGACATCGCTCGCGGGGCGTTTACCGGATCTGGTGGTCGGGACGACGCCGGTGATCACGGGCGGCAAGCTGTTCGTTACGGTCGTCAATCAAGGGCAGGGCGATTCGAAGGGTGATCTCGTCGTCGCGATCTTCAACTCTGACAGTACGAAGCTGCTTGGCGGCGCGACGCTGCCGAACTTCTCGCTGGCGGCCGGCCGCAGCATCGACATCGGCACGGGGCTGGCGGTGACGCAGACCGAGACGCTGGTGATCGTCGTCGATCCGAACGGCACCATCGACGAGACGGACAACACGAACAATCGCGTGTCGATCGCGATCGCGGTCGGCGACGCCACGCCGACGCCGAATCCGTTCAGCGGCACGCCGACGATCGACGTGAACCCGACGATCATCTCGCTCGCCACCGAGACGGCAGAAGCGATCCGCAATGCCACGGTCATCGCGCTGGCGACGGAGACCGCCGCGGCCGAACCGCCGCAGTAGGCGATTGGCTGCGTGTGCCCCGCAGGGACAGGCGAGCGCGGCTATCCTACGCGCCTGCGCACAGTCGAGGGCGGCTATCCCACACGCGTTCGAGGACAGCCGGGGGCGGCTATCCTACGTCGGCCGGGACAGCTGAGGGCATCGTCCTGCGCGGGGTGACGTGAGCTTGTGGCGGCGCGCGGTCGCTGGCGGCTACAATAGGCCATTCCTGAAACCCATGTTCTATACCCCGCTCGCACGACGGTGAGGATCACCGGACGAAGATGGCTGTTTCGTCGCTGATGTCGGAGTTGCAGGGAAGCCGCGAGTTTCTCTTCGGCGCAATCAAGGGATTGAACGAAGAGCAGTTTCGCTATGTCCCGGCGTCCGAGACGTGGAGCATCGCCGCGCATCTGGCGCACGTGCTTCGCATCGAGCGCGTGCTCGTCGAACGCGCGCGGGCCGCGCTCGTCGAAGATGAGCCGTTCATGGCAAGCACACGCGTGGCGAACGACGATGATCCTGCGCTAGCTCAGCATCTCGCGGTGCCGCAGATGATCCATGGCATGCTCAACGCCCGGCGTGAGATGGAAGACGTGCTGGCGCGCTGCGACGATGCGGCGCTGGCGCGAGCGATCATGCACGAACGCATCGGGCGGATGACGATCGGCGAGATCGCGGAGAAGGTGGCGGCGCACGAACGCGAGCATGCGGAGGAAGTCGTCAAGATCGCGCGACAAGCGCCGACCTCCGGCCGGGTAATTATTCCTCTCACACGACGTTCTTAGGATGGGTCGAGTATGAGCGCCGTCGAAGAGATCAAGCAGCGGATCGACATCGTCGATCTCATCTCGCAGTTCGCGACGCTGAGGCGGGCGGGGCGGAATTACACCGCGCTCTGTCCGTTTCACAGCGAACGCACGGCGTCGTTCCATGTGGATCCCGCGCGGCAGAGCTGGCACTGCTTCGGCGCCTGCAGCACCGGAGGCGACATCTTCTCATTCGTGATGAAGAAGGACGGCTGCGACTTCCGCGAAGCGCTGCGCGTGCTCGGCGAGCAGGCGGGCGTCGAGCCGGAGACGCGGGAGCACACGCAGGAAGACGCGCATCGGGCGCGCATGTTCGAGATCAACGAAGCCGCGGCGGCGTTCTTCCATTCGATGCTGGCCGTGCGCGAAGGGCCGTTCGCCGAGAAGGCGGGGGTCGCGCGGGATTATCTGGCGGAGCGCGGGATGGCGGAGAAGTCGGTCGAGGTGTTCCATCTCGGCTACGCGCCGAATAGCTGGGATGCGCTGACGAAGTTTCTCGCCGGCCGCGGCATCTCCGAAGCCGAAGCGGCGACCGCTGGGCTGGCGATCGAACGCGAGGGCGCGGCCGACCACAGCGGCTACGACCGCTTCCGGCACCGGCTGATGTTTCCGATTCGCGACGATCGCGGGCGGATCGCCGGGTTCGGCGGGCGGCTGCTGCCGGGCGAGGCGCTCGGCTCGGGCGAGCATCAGCCGAAGTACGTCAACACGTCGCAGTCGCCGATCTTCGATAAGGGCGCGATCCTGTACGGGCTCGATGTCGCGAAGGAGTCGATCCGCGGCGAAGGGCGGGCGGTGATCGTCGAAGGCTACATGGACGCGATCGCGGCGCATGAGCATGGCTACGCGAACGTCGTCGCGTCGATGGGAACGGCGCTGACGGAGCGGCAGGTGGCGATGCTGAAGCGCCACGCGTCGACGCTGGTGCTGGCGCTCGACGCCGACAACGCGGGCGGTGAGGCGACAATCAAGAGCGCGTACGAGATCGTCAACAACAGCCGCCGCAGCCGGGCGGTGCCGAACTCGCGCGGCATCGTGCGGCAGGTGGATTCGATCGACATCGACCTGCGCGTGCTGCGGATGCCGGAGGGTCGCGACCCGGACGACGTGATCCGCAAGGAGCCCGCGCTATGGTCGGAGCTCGTCGAGAACGCGCAGCCGGTGCTCGATCATCTGTTTGATGTGGCGGCGGCGCGTCATGACTTGACGTTGCCGCGCGAGCGGTCGGCGGCGGTCGCTGAGCTGGCGCCGATCATCGCGCTGACGGCGGATCGCGTCGTGCAGTCACACTACTTGCAGAAGCTGGCGCGGATGGCCAAGGTCGATGAGTCGACCCTGCGGCTCGAACTGCGGCCGCCGGCGCGAATGCGGGCGCCGGGCGAGGCGCCATCGCCGGTGTCGGCGCCTGTGCGAGACACGCGCGATCGGCGTGAGGAGTTTTGTCTCGCTTTGCTTTTCAAGTATCCTGAGCTACGCGCTGAGGGTATCGGCATCGAGTCCGAACTCTTCGGCCAAAGCGAGAACCGCACACTGTTCGAGTCCTGGGTCGGATGGGCGGATGATGGGGCGTCGTTTGGCCGATCGCTTACACCGGACATACGTCCACAGTACGAGCACATCGCGTCTCTCGACCTTCCCGCATACGACACCGACGACGCCGTCAAAGCGCTGAGCTCCACCGTGTGGGGCATCGAGCAGCAACGGCTACGACTCGTCAAACGTGCGAACGCCGCCGTGCTCGCCGATTTCGGCACGCAGGACGGTGCGCAGATCGCAGAACGTGCGCGCGCGAATTGGGAGACCGGCGCCAACATCGAGCACACCGCCGAAGATGAGGCTGATCCCGCAGCGGCCTTTGTCAAAGACATGGAAGCCGGTCTGAAGGTTCACCAGCGATTGCTGGATCAGCGCGATGCCGCGCACCCTGCGCGGCGAGGTGGTGAATGACGAGCAAGTTCCGGGATTCGACGACTCCCGCGCTTAGCGGCAACGGCAATAGCAACGGGAACGGGTCGGATGGCGACAGCTCCGACGATTCGTTCGGCAGCGTCTTCGCGCGGCTGGCGGATTCCGTCTCGGTCATCGCATCAAATCGCAACGCGACGGCGACGTCGGGCGCCTGGGGCGAAGGCCCGGGGCGGGCGGATGTCGAAGACGATGAGCCGGAGAAGGAGCCCGTCCCGCTCGAGGAGCAGGACGGGCTTGATGATCCCGTCCGTATGTACTTGCACGAGATCGGCAAGGTGTACCTGCTGTCGGGCGCGGACGAGAAGCGCCTGGCGCGGAACATGGAAGAAGCCAAGCACGTCGATGCGGTCGAGAAGCGCTGGGTGGAGATGCGCGGGCGGATGCCGACGGCGCAGGAACTGCTGCTGACGCTGGTCGAGCAGTATCACGAGGCCGGGTCGTGCGTGACGTTCATCGCCAAGGACGTCGGCATTGCGCCGTGCGCGATGTCGGAGCTGATCGCCAGCCCGGCGTGGCGCGCAACCGTTGATGCGGAGATGGACGCGGCGCTCGCTGAGCGTCTTGCCGAGCATCTGCATGTCGAGCCCGATGAAGCGCAGGCGACGATCGTGCGGCTCTCGATCATCACGCATATCTTGCAGCCGGAGCATGTGCGCGCGGTCGGCGAGCACTACGGCGGCGAGACGGCGTTGCTGCCGCCGCCGTGGGAACGCGTCAACGGGCACTGCGACGAAGAGGTGATGCTTCGCGACTACTTCGCGTCGGTGAAGCGCGATGGCTTCGTTGCGGAGAAGCGGCTGACGGAGGCGAATCTGCGACTCGTCGTCAGCGTGGCGAAGAAGTACATCGGCCGCGGCATGGCGCTCCTGGATCTGATCCAGGAAGGCAACATGGGGCTGATCCGCGCTGTCGAGAAGTTCGACTATCGCAAAGGGTTCAAGTTCAGCACGTACGCTACGTGGTGGATCCGCCAGGCGATCACGCGCTCGATCGCCGATCAGGCGCGGACGATTCGCATTCCGGTGCACATGTACGAGACGATCAACCGGCTCGTGCGCGTCACGCGGCGCCTCGTGCAGGAGTTGGGGCGCGAGCCGACCAGCGAGGAGATCGCGGTCGGCATGTCGGATCCGCGGCTAGGGCCGCCGATCACGCCGGAGCGCGTGCGCGAGATCATCAAGGTGTCGCAGGATCCTGTATCGCTCGAGACGCCGATGGGCGAAGAGGAAGACAGCCATCTTGGCGACTTCCTGCCCGACGACGCGGCGCTGCAGCCGGCCGACGCGGCATCGCATCAGCTGCTGAAGGAGCAGGTGATGGACGTGCTCAACAGCCTGACGTCGCGCGAGCGTAAGGTTCTTGAGTTGCGATTCGGGCTGGACGACGGGCGGAGCCGCACGTTAGAGGAAGTGGGGCGGGAGTTCCAGGTGACGCGCGAGCGCATCCGGCAGATCGAAGCGAAGGCGCTGCGCAAGCTGCGGCACCCGTCGCGCAGCAAGAAGCTGAAGGATTATCTCGACTAGCGGGCGGAGTCGCTGATGGCGGCTCGCCTCGTAAGGAACATCCATGCCACTCTATGAATACTACTGTCGCAAGTGCGCCGTGAAGTTCGAAGTGCTGCGTCCGATGCAGGATGCCGATGTCGCGGCGACGTGCCCTGAGGGTCACGCGAATGCAGCTCGGACGCTGTCGATGTTCGCGACGGTCACGGCCGGTGGCAGCGATGTACCATCGATGCCGTCGTCGGGTGGTGGTTGCGGATGCGGCGGCGGCGGATGTGGCTGCGGGCGGTAGGTGCGGGGACGCGCGCACCAGCGCGATGTTTGTCTTCGGCCCGCGCCGCGGCCGATTCATTCGACCCATCCAGGCCGATGCGGTTCCGCGGCAAGCATGCGCCGCGGGACTGCACCGGCCCTTGTCTCCGAAGAGATGCCACGGGCACCTGCGGTTCTTCGCTGCGCTCAGAATGACACGTTGGGAAGCGCGCCGATATTGAAATCGCATTGCCGGCCAACGCGGGCCGCCACATGGGGCCGCGCCGACACGTGGTACGTACCGCCGTTGCAACAGAGTGGATGCACGCGCGCGATCAGCAGCGGGTGTAGCCGCAGTTGCGGCAGCCGAAGCAGCCTTCGGCGAAGATGAGGATCGAGCCGCAGTCGGGGCAGGCGAGGCCGGTGCTTGTTTCGGCGGCGCTGCGTTGCGCTGCCGTTGTCGTCGACGCCGGCGGCGTGCTGGCGGTCGGCGCATCGGTCGACTTCGCGCGAGAACCGGAGGCGGCGGCGCGGCCGCGGGCGCGCTTTGATGCTGATGCGGCGGGGGCTGGCAGCGCCGGGGCGCTGGCCGGCGCGGTTCCGGCGAGGAAGCGCAGGTCGAGCCAGCGGAAGATGTAGTCGACGAGCGATGTCGCGGCCGGGATGTCGCGGTTGCCGGTGAGGCCGGCCGGCTCGAAGTGGACCCCACGAAACTTCTCCACGAGATTGCGCAGCGGCACGCCGTACTGCAACGCGACGGACGTCAGCACGGCGACCGAGTCCATCAGACCGCGGATGGTCGACCCCTCCTTCGAGATGTTGACGAAGATCTCGCCGGGCGCGCCGTCGTCGTAGAGGCCGACGGTCACGTAGCCCTCCTGCTCGCCGACGCGGAACTTGTGCGTGATCGATCGCCGCTCGTCAGGCAGATGGCGACGGTACGGCGCGCCGGCGGGCCGCGGCTCCGTCGAGGCGTGCGGCGCCGGGTGCGCCGCCGTCATCACATCATCGAAGCCGAGCGCGATCTCGGCGGCGGCCGCCTCCATCTGTTCGGGGCCGCGCGCCGTGGCGTGCGAGAGCACCTGCTGGTCGCGCGATCCGTCGCGATAGACGGTGATGCCCTTGCAGCCTTCGCGATAGGCCATGAGGTACGCGCGCTCGACGTCGTCGGTCGTCGCGTCGTTGCGGAAGTTGATCGTCTTGCTGACGGCGTTGTCGGTGTGGCGCTGGAAGGCGGCCTGCATCCGCACGTGCCATTCGGGATCGATGTCGTGCGACGTGCGGAAGATTTCCTTCGCCCACGACGGCACATCGTCGCGATCGGCGATGCTGGCGCCTGCGGCCAAACCTTCGGCGAGATCGTCGCTGTAGAAGCCGGCCGCCGCGGCGGTTTCGCGGAACGTTGTGTTCACTTCGGGCAGTTGGGTGACCTTCGACGGATCATTGCGATCGAGGTAGTGCTGGCGCATGAAGGCGAGCGCGAACGCCGGCTCGATGCCGCCGGAGCAGTCGGCGATGATGCTCAGCGTGCCGGTCGGCGCGATCGTCGTGCGCGTCGAGTTGCGATAGCGCGGACCGCCGCGCGGATCGCCGGCGGCGGGATCGTAAATCGATCCGCTCCACGCCGGAAATACGCCACGCTCAGCGGCGAGCGCGATCGACGCGTCGTCGGCGTGACGCTGGATGAATGACATCATCTCGGCGGCGAGCGCGAGCGCGTCGCCGGAGTCGTAGCGGATGCGCAGCTTGAACAGCAGATCCGCCCAGCCCATGACGCCGAGGCCGATCTTGCGCGTCTGCTTCGTCATCGCGTCAATCTCGGCGATCGGATAGCGATTCTGATCGATGACGTCATCGAGGAAGCGCACGCAGATCGGGATCGCGGCGGCGAGCTCATCCCAATCGAACTCGACGGCTGCCTCCCGGTGGCGGCCGTTGGCTCCGTTGCGGCGGCGCAACTTGCCGTTCGTGGCGGTCGCCGCGCGCTCGCGCGTGAATCGCGAGAGGTTGATCGAGCCGAGATTGCACGATTCGTACGGGAGCAGCGGCTGCTCGCCGCACGGGTTCGTCGCTTCGATGGCGCCGAGACGCGGTGTCGGGTTGTCGCGGTTGATGCGATCGAGGAAGACGAGACCGGGATCGCCGTTGCGCCAGGCGTTAGCCACGATCTGGCGGAAGATGTTGCGCGCGTTGCGGCGTCCGGCGACCGAGTGCGTGCGCGGGTTGACGAGATCGTACTGCTCGTCGCGCTCGACGGCCTGCATGAAGCGCTCGGTGACGGCGACGCTGATGTTGAAGTTCTGCAGCGTCGTCATATCCGACTTCACGTTGATGAACGCTTCGATGTCCGGGTGGTCGATGCTGAGGATCGCCATGTTCGCGCCGCGCCGGGTGCCGCCCTGTTTGATCGATTCTGTGGCGGCGTCGTAGACGCGCATGAACGACGTCGGGCCGCTGGCGACGCCGCCGGTCGAGGCGACGATATCGCCGGCGGGGCGCAGGCGGCTGAACGCGAAGCCGGTACCCCCGCCGCTCTGGTGGATCATCGCCGTGTCCTTGAGCGACTGGAAGATGCCCTCCATCGAATCGGGCACGGGCAGCACGAAGCAGGCCGAGAGCTGCTGCATCGCGCGGCCGGCGTTGCCGAGCGTCGGAGAGTTCGGCAGGAATCGCAACGAGGCGATCAGGTCGAAGAACTGCGCCTCGTATCGGGCGACTACGCTCTCGGCCTCTGACGGCGCGACGTATGCCGCCTCCGCCTCGGCGATGTTGTGAGCGACGCGGCGCACGAGATCACCCGGAGTTTCCGCGAGAGCGCCGGTTGCGTCCTTCGCGAGATAACGGCGTTCGAGGACGATGCGTGCGTTGTCGGAGAGGTTCATCGCGGCTTTGGGCTGGGCGGTGGTTCGACGCGTTGGTGGGGACGTCGCGCGGCGCCGGGCGGCCGTTCGCGCGCGCGTTTTCGTAGCGCGAGCGCGCCCGTCGGCGGCGAATCCGCTCGTCGCTTGCGGGGAGCCGGCGGTGCTGAGCCAGGCGGGTGGCCGCGGGCGATCATCAGCCATGGCCAACAGTATACCAGAACGTTAGTGCGGATTGGTGATTGGTGATTGGTGATTGGTGATTGGTGATTGGTGATTGAGATGTCTAGGTTAATTGCTTCCAGAGTCTCCCAAAAAAGGTTTGGCGGGATTTTGCCAATGTCCAACGATCGAGTAATATCTCTTTCATTAGTTCTCGGCTGGTGATCTGTTCGATCGACATGATCTCGACTAAGTATTTTTCGGTCTCATCGTCTAATTCCAAGCTCAGCATTGGATGTCCTCCCATTAGATTTACCATTAGATTTTTAGGTCAGCCCAAGTAGTAATCGGATCGGTGGATTTGACTAGGTGCATTCCTGCATTGGCAAAACGTTGGAAGGCGGCATCGGCTTGGGCTGTGAAGTCAACTACGCCTGGAACGACTACGGCAGAAGTACAGTCCTCTAAAAGATAGACCTTACGGGCTAGTTGGGGATCGTGGGCAAGGATTTCGGTAAGCAGATCGTCGATCGTCCAAGCGACACAGTGGCTCTTGGCCTGCCCTGCAACGATCACAGCATCAAATTCCAGTAGCTTTTTGATGAGTCGGGTATTTTTCTGGGCGATCGATCGACCATCTGCGCCATCAAGTACTTCTGGTCTGAGAACGGAATAGTTTTCGGTGAGAGGGTTGCCGCCTTTAATCTCAAAGTTGGTCTGGCTGTGCCGAGCCATATTGTGGAAAAATATGGCCTCTTCTACGGCAGAAACGAGAGCGTGTCCGATCCCACCTAGCATGGAATGATATGGCCATACGGTGAGTGGATATTTGCCATGATCGCTCAACTTTTGAGCATAGTGTTGGGCGTGCTTTTGCAATCCCAAATAGTTACCTTTGGCAAGGCTGTGAGCTACAGCAGGATTGACTTTCCATTTCCCCTGCTTGATGTCATCCAATGTGATCATCGTAGCGGCAGGGATGGGATGTTCGCCAGCATCGTTAATCCAAAATATAGGATGGAAGATCTGCATAGCACTGTGGGTATCCATCGTGGGTGCGATCTCGGTAATTACACCAAGGTTGCGATAGATAAACTCGCTGAGTCGGATGTTATCGTCTACGGCTCCCATGCCCGACTGACCGCCCACAAAAAGCTCGAAATCGGGAATGCAGAAAGTGTTTTGAACGTCGATCGACATTAGGCAGATTCTAGTCTTATCCTTCGCCGCAGGTAGAATGTGATGCTGTTTCGCCCAAGCTTCAGCTTGATTTGCTCTGGCTTGGTATGGCACACGCCAGACTTCACCGACTTTGGCACGATTAAAGAAAGCAGGAATGGGAAGTTGTGTTGTTAAGGCATCTTGATTATTCGTCCCCGCATGGATGTGATTTGTGCCTGAAATCGAACCACCTGCTACTTCAAATAGGGCTTGCATAGATGTATAGTGTGAAAACTACACTAACTAGGATAGTGTCAAAACTACACCATGTCAAGTACCCTTAAAATTTATTCCTAATTCACCTTATGTCTTACTGTTACGAATTTCCCAAAGCCTCGCTCACAGTTGACTGTGTAGTATTTGGTTTAGACTCAGATCACTTACAAGTATTACTAATTCAGCGCGGCATCCAGCCATTTCAGGGGCAGTGGGCGCTACCAGGCGGGTTTATTCATATGGATGAATCTTTAGAACAGGCGGCATTACGAGAGTTACGTGAAGAAACTGGTATTACCCAGATTTTTTTAGAACAACTTTTTACATTTGGTGATGTCGATCGCGATCCGCGCGATCGAGTTGTCACCGTCGCCTACTACGCTTTGATCGATCTCAACGCTCATCAATTAAAAGCCACTACCGATGCCAGCGATGCTGCTTGGTTTCCTGTTGCTAAGTTGCCACCTCTTGCCTTCGACCATGACAAAATTCTCACAGTGGCATTAAAGCGACTGAAAGGGAAATTGCGCTACGAACCAATTGGCTTTGAACTATTACCCAAAAAATTTACGCTCTCTCAACTGCAACACCTCTATGAAACCGTGTTAGAAGAGACTTTAGACAAGCGCAACTTCCGCAAAAAAATCCTCAGCATGGAGCTACTGATCGATCTAAACGAAACCGAAAAAAATGTATCCCATCGTGCCGCCAAGCTTTACCAGTTTGACGAGCAAAAGTATGCCCAACTTAAAGAGCAAGGATTCAATTTTGAGCTTTAGACCCATTTTGAGATATCTTGAAGATAACCATTTCCGCAGAATCTGAACTTGCCTAAGCATATGGACAAAAGAACCTCGACAATTACGATTA
>JBBQVO010000055.1:0-17565 GCA_038211505.1 Dehalococcoidia bacterium
GAACTTGATCCGCGGCAGTTGGCGGTGGATCGGTTTGCGGATCGCGTGGGCGCGGATACGGCGCTTGATGTGATCGTGCGATGCGCGACGGATCCGGCGCTCGCACTGGAGACGTTGGTGGACGCGCTGCGGACGGCGGACGGCGGTGAGCCCACGTCGGTCTGCGAGTTGGGGTTCGGGAGTGGATGGCTGCTCGATGCGCTGCCGGATGCGTATCCAGAGGCGGCGCTGTTCGGGCTAGATCTCTCGATGCCGAGCGCGCTGGCGATTCGCGAACGGCACGGCGCGCGGATCGGCGTCATGCTTGGCGATATGGAGCGGCTGCCGTTCGCGGACGGCAGCTTGGACGCGATCATCACGTGCTGGACGCTCTACTTCATGCGCGACATGGACGCGACGCTGGCCGAGATCGCACGCTGCCTCCGGCCGCGCGGCCGCTTCGTCGCCGCGACGACAGCGCCGGATCACATGCGTGAGTACAGCGAGCTGGCTGGCGAAGCGATCCGTGCGTCGCTCGGCCGCGAGCCGGATGTCGACATCGCCGATCGCTTCGACATCGACAGCGGCGGCGCGTTCGTCCGGCGGCACTTCGATGATGTCGAATTGCGGGAGTGGCGCGGCGAACTGACGCTGACGAACGTCGACGACGCTGTGACGCTCTGGCATCCGTACGGCTGCGGCCATCTCCCGGAGCCCGACAACTCGACCGCCCGCGCCGAATTCGCGCGGCTTGTCGCCGCGCATCTCAGCCGCAACGGCGTTCTGCGAGTCACGCGCCACGATGGCGCCTTCGTCGCGACGAAACCGGAGCCGTCGTGATTGCTCATCAGTTCATAAACTGACTCGACGTCGTGGCAATCCTCTTGTAACGGCGTTCGCATGGGAGTATCGTAGGCTCCTAGCAGCGTGCGGCGAGGAAGCGCGACGTTCTCATGGAGGCGACGATGAGCGACTACGACATCATCACGATCGGCGGCGGTCTCGGCGGATCCGCCCTGGCGAAGTCGATGGCGGAGCGGGGGCGGCGGGTGCTCGTCGTCGAGCGAGAGACGAAGTTCAAAGACCGCGTGCGCGGCGAGGCGATGACGCCTTGGGGCTGCGGCGAAGCCCGCGAGCTGGGCATCTACGACGCGCTCAAGTCGAAGTGCGCCCACGAATTGCCGACCTGGGAGAACTATCTCGGCCCGATGATGGTGATGCAGCGAGACATGGCGTCGACCACGCCGCAGGGCATGCCGGTGCTCGCGTTTTATCACCCCGAGATGCAGCAAACGATGCTTGAAGCGGCGATGACGGCCGGTGCCGAGGTGCGCGCCGGGACACGCGTCACCAGCGTCACGCCCGGTGCGACGCCGACGGTGACGATGGAGCGTGACGGTGGCAAGGCCGAGACGGTCAGCGCGCGGCTTGTCGTGGGCGTCGACGGTCGCGGCTCGCTCGCACGGAAGTGGGGCGGGTTCACGGAACAACGCGACGCCGATCGACTCTTCCTCTCCGGCCTGCTGTTCGACAACTCATCGGCGCCGGGCGATACCGTGCGGCTCGTGAACGACACCGCGACGGGTCGCGCCGCCATCATCTTTCCGCAGGGTGGCAACCGCGTCCGCGCCTACTTCGCCTCGTGCGTGAGCGACGGCATGCGGTTGCAGGGTGAGAAGGATGTGGCGCGCTTCATCGATGAGTCGGTGGCGGTGGGCGTGCCGCGCGAATTCTTCGAAGGCGCGAAGCCGCCGGGGCCGCTGGCGACATTTGAGGGCGCCGACTGTTGGGTGGATCATCCGTATCGCGAGGGGGTCGCGCTGATCGGCGACGCCGCGGCGTCCAGCGATCCGTCGTGGGGGCAGGGTCTCTCGCTGACGCTGCGCGACGTGCGGACGTTGCGCGACGCGCTGCTCGCCAACGACGATTGGGACGCCGCGGGCCACGCCTACAGCGAGCAGCACGACACGTACTTCGGGATCATCCACAACGTCGAGGACTGGCTGACGCAGTTCTTCTATGAAACAGGCCCGGACGCCGACGCCCGCCGCGCCCGCGCCTTCCCCCTGATGGTGGAGGATCCGACGCGCCAGCCCGACGCCATGTTCAGTGGGCCGGATCAGCCGGTCGATGAGACAACACGCCGCCGGCTGTTTGGCGAGGAGTAGGGTTCGGCGAGCGTGTTGGGAGTCGGTCGACTGCGATCGGCCCCGCACCAAAGCCATGCGCGCTCAACAGGACGCGGATCGGCTAGATGTGTTCGCCGTCGGGCGCGATCGGTGCGCGCGAGTCCGTGGCGTAGCCGAGGCGTTCGGCGATCTCGACAGCCAGGAGGCCGAGGGCGTTGGCGCTGATGAGGAGGACGGCGAGGGCGAAGCCGGTCGAGCCGCCCTGGGCGGCCGTGGCGCCGGCGTGTTTGAGCAGCCCCGAGTAGCTGGACTCGCGCACCCCGAAGCCGCCGAGCGTAATCGGCAGCAACACGAGGACGGCGACGATCCACGTCGTGAATGCCCAGTACCACCACGATGTGTGGATGCCGAGCGCCTGTCCGGTCCAGGCGACGGTCGTGATGTTCAAGGCCTGGATCAGAACCGAGAACACGACCATCTGGTAGACGGCGATCAGCTCTCGGCGGTGAACGAGCAGGTTGCGGATGAAATGATCGTGGCGGACTGCCGGGAACGGCACGCGCGGCAGGATGAACGCGAGCATCAGCGCGGCGAAGGCGCCGGCGAGGAGCGCAAGCAGTCCGATCGCGGGGTTGCCGTAGTAGAAGGCGGCGCCAAGCGCTCCGAGGCAGGTCAGCGCGCCGTACCCGGTGGCGCGCTCGTAGAGGACACTCATGGTGACGTCGGCAGCGCGGGCGCGCGCTTCGCGCTGGATGCGGTAGACGCGATAGACGTCGCCACCGACGGCCGTGGGCAGCACGTTGCTGATCAGGTTGCCGACGCAGTAGGCGCGGATGATGTGAGTGAGCGGAGCATCGACGCCGCGGGCGTGCATGAGCCAGCGCCACTTGACGATGACGAGCGCCTGCACGACGACGGTGAGCGCGAATGCCGCGAGCAGGAGGCCGACGTTCGCGTGACGGAACGTGTCGCGGAGTTCGCCGGGCGAGAGCTTGTAAATCAGGCCGGCGAGGATCGCCAGCGTGGCGACGACGCGGACGACGGCGAACAGGCGGCTCGAGAGGAAGCCGCCGCGCGGTGACTCAGGTGCGTCTGCTGCGTTTTCTTCGATGTCCAAGGATACTCTGCAACAACCCTAGCGAACCGAGCACGGTGATCAGCGAACTGCCGCCCTGGCTGACCAGCGGCAGCGGCACGCCCGTGACGGGCACGAGCCGGATGTTGACGCCGATGTTGATGAAGACCTGGAAGAGGATGAACGACATGACGCCGACGGCGATCAGGCGGCCGAACGAGTCGTCGGCGAGGCCGGCGACTCGGAGGCAGCGGAAGAGCAGCGCGATGAAGAGCGCGAACAGGATCATCGCGCCGATGAAGCCGAGCTCCTCGGCGCCGACGCTGAAGACGTAGTCCGTCGTCTGCGTGCGCAAGTAGTGCAGCTGCGTCTGCGTGCCGTGCGTGAAGCCTTTGCCGAGGAGGCCACCGGAGCCGATGCTCGTCTGCGCCTGCAGGATGTTGAATCCGGAGCCGAGCGGATCTTTGTCGGGATGCAGCCAGCTATCGAAGCGCGCCTTCTGGTAGTCGTGGCCGATGACGAAGACGGCGATCGGCGCCAGCGCCGCGCCGACGGCGACGAGCGCCCCGAGATGGAGCGGCCGCGGGCCGGCGATCAGCACCATCGCGAGCCAGATGATGCCGAAGACGAGGGCGGATCCGAGGTCGGGCTCGACGAGCACGAGCGCTGCCGGGACGGCGGCGATCACCATCGACGTCGCGAAGACGCGCAGCGATGCCATATTGCCTTCGTTGTCGGAGAAGAACTTGGCGAGCATGATCACCGTCGTGATTTTCGCGATCTCGGATGGTTGCACTTGCGTGCCGGCGATGATGATCCAGCGGCGCGAGCCGTAGGCGCTGGAGCCGACAGCGAGCACAAAGAGCAGCGCGGCGATGGAGACGACGTAGAGCGTCAAGCTGAGCGGGCCGAGCAGCCGGTAGTCGATGCGCGAGAACATGAGCATCGCGGCGAGGCCAAGCGCGGCGAAGACGATCTGGCGCGAGACGGGGTGCGATAGCGCCTGCCCGGGCGAGCCGTAGGTCGTCAGGCTGCCGCTGTAGATGAGGAGCGCGCCGTAGATCGTCAGGCCGACGGCGGCGAGCAGCAGGATGAAGTCGAATTCGCGCGTCGGCGAATTGCGTAGGTTCATGGCGTCACCCCGACGGGCGCGCCGGCGACGCCGCCGTCCGTGCGCTGCAGCTGGCGGTGGAAGTAGTAGTCGAGGATCTTCGACGCGAGCGGCGCCGCGTCGATGGCGCCGACGCCGTTCTCGAGGAAGACGGTGACGGCGATCTGCGGGTCGTCGGCGGGGGCGAAGCCGCTGAACCAGGCGTGAGTGTCGGACGTGCCGTCGGCGTGCGGCGTGCCGAACTCGGCGGTGCCGGTCTTGCCGGCGACCTTGAGGCCGGCGACGGCGCCGGCGTTGGCGCTGCCCCAGCTGACGGCTTGCGTCATGGCGTCGCGAAGGATCGCCAGGTTGGCGCCGCTGACGCCGACCGAGCCTTCGATCTTCGGCGTGTTCGGCACGACGACGTGGCCGTTGGCATCGCGCACCTCGCTGACGACGCGCGGCGTCAGCAATGTGCCGCCGTTGGCGACGGCGGCGGTGACGCGCACCATCTGGATCGGCGTCGCCGCGACGAATCCCTGCCCGATCCCCATGTTGTAGGTGTCGCCGAGGAACCAATCATCGCCGAAGGTCTTCTTCTTCCACGCTTCGTCGGGGATGTTGCCCTCGGCTTCGCCGGCGATGTCGATGCCGGTGAGGCGGCCGAGGCCGAACTGCCGCGCGTATCGGGCGAGGCGCTCGATGCCGAGACCGTCGAAGTTCTCGCCGTAGGCGTGGTAGCCGCCGGAGAGGTAGTAGAAGTAGACGTCGGACGACATGGCGATGCCGCCGTAGAAGTCGAGCGTGCCAAGCTCGCGCCAGTCCTTAAAGGTGTAGCGGATCGAGGGATCGTACTGGTTCGGGATCTGGATGTAGCCGTGGCTGGTGATCGTGGTCGATGGGTTGGCGACGCCTTCTTGCAGCGCGGCGGCCCCGGTGATCTGCTTGAAGATGGAGCCCGGCGCGTACTGCTCGGCGAGCGCGTGGTTGACGAGCGGCTTCTTCGGGTCGTTGAGATACTGCTCGAGCTTGGTCTCGTCGATCTTGCCCGAGAAGATGTTGTTGTCGTACATCGGCAGCGACACGAGGGCGAGCACTTCGCCGGTGTGGACGTCCATGACGACAGCGGCTCCCTGGCCGCCGTTCGCCGATGCCTGCACGAGCTCGGTCGCCTTTTTCTGCAGGTCGAGATCGATCGACAGCACGAGATCGTTGCCGGGCTTCGACGGGTCGGTGGCGAGTGTGCGGATCTCGCGGCCGGAGGCGTCCTTCTCGATCTCTTTGCGGCCGACGGAGCCGCGAAGGTATTGCTGGTATTGCGCTTCGACGCCGGCTTTGCCGATACGGTCGCTGGCGATGTAGCCCTTGTCCTTCAGCGCGGCGAAATCTTCTTCGTCGACACGGCCGGTGTAGCCGAGGACGTCGGAGAGCACGTCGCCACCGGTGTAGTGGCGCACAGGGTCGACGACGATCTGGACGCCGGGCATGGCGGGGAGCTGCTCGCGGACGTGAAACGCCGTCGGCTCATCGAGTCCGTCCTTGATGATCACGGGCGTGAAGGGATCGAGCGAGTCGCGTGCCGCTTCGATCTTCATCGTCGTTTCGACGGCGGGGACGCCGAGCAGATCCTGCAAGCCGCCGGCGATCGTCAGCTCGCTCTCTTTGGGGATGTCGGCGGCGACGATGGCGGCGGAGAAGCCGGGGACGTTTTCGACGACGGGGACGCCGTTGCGATCGTAGATCAGGCCGCGCGACGGGACGACGGGTTCAATGCGGAGCTGGTTGAGCGCGGCGCGCTGTTGAAACTCGTGGCCCTGCACCAACTGCAGGCGCGCAAGCTGCACGGTCAGCGCGATGAAGGCGAGGACGATGACGATGCGGAGCACCCAGAGTTTCTGGTTGACGCGCGTCCGGGGATCGACCTCGTCGGCCATCTCCGCGCGCCATCGGCGCCTGCGCCCGTTCGCGAGTATGCCCATCAGTAGGCCAGCCGTCCGCGGCGTTCCTGCGGGCGGGCGAGGCGCATGACGGCGTACACGGGCGGTGTCAGCACCAGGTTGACGAGCGTCGCCGGAATGACGGCGGCGCGAAACGCGAGCGGCAAATCGAAGCCGCCGCCCGTGGCCATCACGCTGAGCAACATGACGAGCTCGTAGGCGATCGACGCGCCGATGACGAGCGTCAGCGCGAGGATCAGATCGCTGTGAATGACGTGCAGCTCGCGCACAATGCCGAAGCCGGCGATCGGCAGCAGCGCCAGCAGCACGAGGCCGGGCGTCTGCAGTCCGATGAAGCCGAGCGTGATGCCGGAGACGGCGATCATCGGCAGCACATCATCGAGGCCGCGGACGACGAGCCAGCAGACGAGCAGCACGAGCAGCAGGTTCGGCGTAACGCCGATGATCCGGAACTGCTCGACGGACGACGCCTGCACGAGCGCGAGCAACAGCGCGATCACGGCGCCGGTCCAGTATCTCATTGCGGCGCCTGCAGCCGTTGCGGCACGAAGCTGGTCAGCACAAGCACTTTCTCGATGCTTGAGAGGCTCGCGAGATGATCGACGTGGACGTTCTGGAAGAGATCCTGATCCGTCTTCTGCACCTTCGATACGCGGCCGATGACGACGCCCGCCGGATAGCCACCGCCGACGCCAGAGGTGATGACGAAGTCGCCCTGCTTCA
This sequence comes from Dehalococcoidia bacterium, assembly GCA_038211505.1. Classification (GTDB taxonomy): domain Bacteria; phylum Chloroflexota; class Dehalococcoidia; order DSTF01; family JACRBR01; genus JBBQVO01. The sequence continues at coordinate 6,955 of JBBQVO010000055.1, forward strand.
CGGCGGCGCCCTGCCCGACGAACTCCATGTTCAGCGATCCGTCGTAGTTGCCGGCGACGACGCCTTCGGCGCGCGACTCCTGCACGGTGGCGCTGACGGCGCTCTTCGGGTCGGTGATCAGCGTCACCCACGAATAGCTGTCGAAGACTTTGGAGATCGTGCCGACGAGACTGCGTCCTTCCGAGACGACGATCATGCCTTCGCGCGCGCCGGACGACCGGCCCTGATCGATGGCGATCACGGATCGCAGGTTACTGGCGTCGCGCGAGACGACAGATGCGTCGAGGAAGACATCGTTCGGGAACTGCTGACGGACGCTGTTCAGATCGTTCGTCTGTGATTTCTCGATGGCGTCCTCTCGGGCGCGCGCCAGCTCGTTTGTGAGGCGCTCGTTGTCGTCGCGGAGCTTCTGGTTGTCGCTCGAGAGCGATCCGGCGTCGGTGATGTTGTTGACCCAGTCGGCGATTGGGCGGGTAACGCCGTGCAGCGCGCCCTGGAAGGGCGACGTGACGTTGAGCGTCAGATTCTCGACGGGATCGAGGACGGTAAGGCGGCTTGCCGCCATCAACATGAAAGCGGCAATCATGATAAAGCCGGTCCAGGCCAGCGTGCGCGCGGTCATACGCAGCGTCTCCTGCCGTGGCGTGGCGCGCCGCCGTCTACCATGCGCGCACGGATACGGGTTCGTCGCGCATCAGGGGAGTGGTGTGAGCCGAAGCGAGTATAAACCATCGACTGCGGATGATCGACACGTCAAAGCGATACGAAAGTGTTACGAATAGCTCGCGTTATGACGCCTACGGGGTGGCGAGATCGAGTGCGTGTCCGTTGCGCGAGAGGTCGTGCGTCACGTTTCCGGGCACGACGACGCCGTTGACGCGGAACGTGATCGTCTCGCCGCTCGCGCAGGCCGGGATGGCGGCGGGCGCGGCGACGCGCATGTCGTACACGCCGGGTGCGTCGAAGACCATGACGACGGGCGAGGCAACGAAGCGGCCGCACAGCGTGTCGCCGACGTAGGCTTCGACGAAAGTGCCTGGCTTCGCGGAGTTGCCCTTGGCGTCGCTGAGTGAGCCGTACACCTCGGTACCAAAGAATTCCTGTGATGTCGCCGCGCCGGCTCCTCCAGTCTGCGCGCTGACGAACGCGGCGTCGAAGGTCGCCTCGGCGCCGTCGGCCCACGGGATCGGCTGGGTCGATACGTGCCGGACGCCATCCTTGAAGAAGAGCAGGTACGCGCGCGCAGTAGTGGAGCCGCAACCGGAAACTTCGGCGTCGGCGGCGACCGATAGTTCGTAGCGGCCGTCATCGAGGAACGTGACCGGCTCGTACGAACAGGCGCGCAGCATGCCAGCGGCCGTGCGTACTTCTGCCCAGACGAAGATGTTGCCGTCAGGCACGACGCGCTGGCCGTCGAACGTCAACGTGCCGCGTAGCGTCATATGCTGGCCATCGCCGGGCAGCGCAGCGGCGGCCGCGGATCCGAGTCGCGGCGTCGATGTGAACGCGTGGCCGATGGCGCTGAGATCGCCGAGGAGATCTTCGCCGTCGGGTTTCGTGCCTTGCTCCGCCCAGGCGACGAGATCATCGAGGCCCTTCTTCAACTCCTCAGTAGTAAACCCGCTCTGCTCAGCGCAATGGATCGGCGACTGGATGGCGCGCTGGACGAGCAGGTCGCTCTTGCCCGCGGCATCGACGCGCCGGCGCACTTCCTGCGACCCGCTGAAGACAGTCGCGATGTCGCCCGTGCCCTGCATCGTGATCAGCGGCATTTGCAGCTTCCCGGTGACGACGTTGCCGGCGCCGTACGGGTCGTTCGGCGGCGGGTTGTTGACGCGGAGGACGTTGCGGTTGAATTCGTCGCTAGTGACGCCCGCGGTCGGGCCGAGTTTGTAGATCTTCTTCGCATTGTTGTAGAAGCCGGAGCCGATGTTGCCGGGATAGACCTCCCATGCCTGCTCTTCGCCAGCCCGGATGCCTTCGCGGGCGAGGGGACGCGGGCCGCCGGTGCGGTCGATGAAGAGGTTCTCGAAACGCGTTCGCGTCGCGGGATCGACGAGCGCCGGGCGGATGCGTTTGTTGATCAACTCGCTGAGATCGGTGGAGTCGAACTCGGACTGCGTGACGCCGGCGGCGTAGGCAGCCATGACGACGAAGTCGCCCTGGTAATCCAACGGCGGCGCATCGCCACAGAGCGCGAGCGCGCCATCGTAGCGATCGCCGTAACGTTCTGCCGACGTGACAGTGGCGGCGCCGCCCATCGATACGCCCATGACGTAGCTGTGCGCGGGACGTCCGTACTTCTGCGCGAAGAAGTCCCAGAGCGCGGCCGTCTCGTCGGCGGCGACGCCGGAGACGTAAACGATGTTGACGCTGTAACTGGACGACGCCCAGGCGAATCCGTTGTGGATGAGATCGGCGCGTTGGATCGGCGGGTAGACGTGTAGCTGCGCGTCCTGATCGTTGCCGTGCATGTACATGACGAGGCGGCCGTTCCAGTTGTCGGGGATCTCGATCTGATACGCGGTGCCGCCGAGATGGCCAAAGTCGGCCTTTGCTCCGGGGATCGGTTCGAACGCCGGGTCGGCGAGCGTAAAGCCACCGACGGGCGCACCAGCGATCGAAACCGGAGAGGGCAGCGCGCGAGTTGCCGAGGCGGTCGGACTCTTGCTCGTGGCCGACGCCGCGGTCTGCGCGGCCTTCGGCGTGTCCTTGCCGCCGCAAGCGACGAGGAGGACGGACAATGCGGCAACGACCGCTGCGGCTCGCTGGCTACCAATCTTCATGGCGAGACTCTCCCCTAAGGCGCGAGCATACACGATGGTTGGGCCGTAACGGGAGACCGAGTGACGCGCGTGCTAGTGGGCGGTGTCGCCGCGGAGGAGATCGGCGGCGTGCGGCAGCGCGACGATGATCGCGGCGAGACTTTCGCGGGCGCCCTTCTCGCTTCCGGGCAGATTGACGATGAGCGTGCGGCCGCGGACGCCGGCGACGGCGCGGCTGAGCATCGATCTCGGCGTGTGTAGCATGCCGGCGGCGCGCATCGCCTCGGCGATGCCGGGCGCCAGGCGTTCGACGACATCGAGTGTCGCTTCCGGCGTGACATCGCGGGCGGCGAGGCCGGTGCCGCCGGTCGTCAGAATCAGATCGACGTCACCAGCGTCGCACCAGTTGCAGAGTGTGTCGGCGATCTGATCGCGCTCGTCGCGCACGATCTGGTAGTGGGCGACTTCCCCATCAATTCCCACGAGCACCTCGCGTATGGCGGCGCCGCTCGTGTCGTCGGCTTCGGTGCGACTATCGCTGACGGTGAGGATGGCGCAGCGGATCACGATGACGGTCTACCACGACGAACGGTTGAGGGCGATCGGGTTTACCCGGGGAGGGCGCGAAGGGGTCTTCCACGAAGGGACACGAAGGGACACGAAAGGAGGACGATCCACAGAGGGCCACAGATAGCACAGAAGGAGATGGAAGAGACGGGAACGAGGCGTCTTCCACGAAGGGACACGGAGTGACACGAAGGGGATCGGCCGGCGGGTTCGGCCGGGTGTGGCGGTTGTGGCGGCCGACGGGGGGCGCAGCGAGCGGCGCCCCTACACGTTGCTTCCGTCCGCAGCGTGTAAGACAGAGGAAATGAGACGCAAGTGGGTCGCGGCCGGCGAGTGTTCCCGGATGCGGCGGTCGTGGCGGCCGACGGGGGCGCAGCGAGCGGCGCCCCTACAGGCTGCGTGTGATTCTCGGGCGCGCAATGTCTTCGGATCCGCTCATTCGTGTCTCTTCGTGTGCCTTCGTGGAAGACTCGGCAGATGATGTGGGAAATTATTTGTGTAGGCGCTTGACATCTGGGCATTCGATGGTAATCTATGGGAGTTCGTGGGAAATCTGGCTACGGATGGATCCGAATGAGCAGGCGGCAGGACACCGAACGATCCCATGTTGTTCCTGGGCACCTTCGACTATGCGATGGACGAGAGGGGGCGGCTTCCGCTCCCCCCACGCTATCGCGATGCCTTCAGGGATGGGATCGTGCTCAGCCAGGGCTCCCCGGACCGCTGTCTCAAGGTCTACACGCCGGACGCCTTCGACGCGCAGGCGTCCGAGTTTACGGCGCAGCCGGCGTTTCAGCGCAGGGGCCTCGATGTCCGTCGCAGCTTCTTCTCGCGCACGACGACGACGGAGCTCGACAAGCAGAATCGGGTGCTAATTCCGGCGAACATGCGCGAATACGCCGGGCTCGACGGCAAGGTGCTGGTGATTGGGGTTGGGGAGTGGATCGAGATCTGGTCACCGGAGACGTTCGAAGCCGTGATGGCGCAGGTCGATGCGACGCTGGCCAGTACGCTCGAGTCGATCGAGAAGCGGTAGGATCGGTGGTTATGTCTCTCACAAGGCACATCCCGGTCATGCTGCAGGAAGTGCTCGGGACGCTCGACGTGAAGCCGGGCGGGCGCTATGTCGATTGCACACTGGGCGGCGCCGGGCACGCCGAGGCGATCCTGGAGCACGCTGAGCCGGGCGGCACGTTGCTGGGCATCGACGCCGACGCGGCGGCGATCGCCCGTGGGCGCGAGCGTCTTGCTCGATTCGACGGCAGCTTCAGCCTCGTGCAGGGCAACTTTCGCGATGTCGGCGCGATTTGCCGCCAGATGGAGTTCGCGCCGGTCAATGGGGTGTTGATGGATCTCGGGCTCTCGTCGTTTCAACTCGAAGAGGGCGAGGGGTTCAGCTTCCAGACAGATACGCAGCTCGGCATGCGCTTCGGCGGTGAAGGGATCACCGCCGAGGAGATCGTCAACACGTGGGGGGAGGCTGACCTGGCCGACCTCATCTTCAAGTATGGAGAGGAGCCGGCGAGCCGCAGGATCGCCCGCCGGATCGTCGACAGCCGTCCGCTTCGGACGACTGCAGAATTAGCCAAAGCCGTCGAGCAGGCCGTGGGTAGGAGAGCCAAAGTGACAACCCACCCCGCCACCAGGACGTTTCAGGCTCTCCGCATTGCGGTAAATCAAGAGCTAGACTCGCTAGCCACCGCACTTCCTCAGGCCCACGGCCTGCTCGGCTTTGGGGCACGCATCGCCGTGCTCAGTTACCACTCGCTGGAGGACCGGATCGTCAAGGAGTACATCCGGCGCGAGTCGCGGGATTGCATCTGTCCGCCGGGATTGCCCGAATGCCGCTGCGGCCACAAGGCGACGCTGCGGCCGATCACGAAGGGCGCCGCGAAGGCGGGGTTGAACGAAGTCGCCGCGAACCCGCGCGCCCGCAGCGCGCGTCTGCGCGCGGCGGAATGCATCAGCAGCGACTACGCGGCGTAGGAGGGAGATATGGTCTCTCTCCATCGATCCGCGCTCGCCGCACCGCGGGCGCTTCTTCCTCGATTCAGGGCCGGACGCTGGATGGTTGTGCTGGCGGGCTGCGCGCTCGTCGCGGCGGCGTTGTTTCAGGTGAATCAGTTCAGCCGCCTGACGAGCACGAGTTACGAGATCAACGCGCTGAATCAGCAGCGCGCGGCGCGCCAGGCGCAGAATCACGAACTCGCGGCGGACGTCGCGCGGCTGTCGTCGCTGGCGCGGGTGGATATCGAAGCGCGGGTACGGCTACACATGGAGCCGGCGCAGCAGAAGCTCTTTGTGAACGTGAACCAGCCGGTGCCGGATCGCGAGTCGCTGCCGACACGCTTCCTGCCGCCGGATCGGCCGCAGGCGGCGAGCGCCGGCAGTCCGTGGTGGAGTGAGTTGTTGCGGGTGGTGCCGGGGTTCTAGGTCGGTTGCTGGCCGACGCTGGACGCCGGGTGACGGCGATCGGTGGTGGCCGACGAGGACAGGGTCTCAAGACCTGTCCGTACGGGGCATCGGAGGCGGCCGAGGAGGACAGGTCTGAAGACCTGTCCGCACGGAACGAATTCGCGTGGCGATTGATCGACGGGCGATCAATCGCGCGGAGCTTGCGGGGGGCGGATGTTCGGACAGCGGGGGAGGATGAATCGGCGGCTGTTCGTGCTCGCGGCGATCTTCGTGATCGGCGGCGCGGCGATGGCGGCGCGCGTCGCGTACATCCAGCTGGCGAACAGCGATCACTACCGCAACGAAGCGCACGACGAGCATTTCGGTCAGCAAGAAGTGCGCGCGCCGCGCGGCGCGATCCTCGACCGCAACGGATATCCGCTGGCAACGACGGTCGACGCGTACGATATCTACGTCAATCGCGCCGAGTGGCAGGACCTGGCGGCGGCGAATCGGGCGGCGGCGATCGTCGCGCCGCTGATCGAACGACAGCCGGACGAGCTGGTGAGCGAAGTTCGGAAAGAGAGCAGCGGCCTCTATCTGGCGTTCGCCGGCCTCGATTTCACGAAAGGCGCGTCGCTAGCGAACGCGGACGCGCCGGGACTGCGCGTCGTGCAGACGACGAAGCGGAGCTATCCGGAGGGCGATCTTGCATCGACGCTGCTCGGGTTTATCGGGCGCGATCACACAGGGCTGACGGGGATCGAGCGGGACTTCGACGCCGAGCTCGGCGGTGTGCCGGGCACGATCTACTTTGAGCGCGACAGCATCGGCAACAAGATCTCGCTCGGCAGCGAGCGCGTCGGGCAGAAGCCGCAGCCCGGCGGTGATATCAAGCTGACGATCGACCGCTACATCCAGCGCCTGGTCGAAGGCGAGCTGGACACGCAGATCGCGAAGACGGGCGCGCTCGGCGGCACGATTATTGTGATGGAGCCGAAGACCGGCGCGATCCTGGCGATGGCGAGCAATCCCGGCTTCAAGCTTTCGCAGCTCAATCTCAACGATGCGAACCAGGCGCTCTTTCGCGATCGCGCGGTCACGGACGTGTATGAGCCCGGGTCGGTGTTCAAGACACTGACGGCGTCGATGGCGGTCGACCTCGGACTCGTGACGCCGGAGAGCACGTACAACGATCTTGGATATGCGAGCGTGGGTGGGGCGACGATTCGCAACTGGGATTACAGCACGAACGGGACGACGAGCGTCGTCGGGCTGCTGCAGAAGAGCCTGAACACGGGCGCGGTGTGGCTGAGCGGGCTGATCGGCCCGGACAACTTCTACTCGTATCTCAGGAAGTTCGGGATCGGCGAGGCCACGCACGTAGGGCTGGGCGGCGAGCCGAACGGGCTGGTGCGGGCGAACGGCGACCCGGCGTGGACGACGGTCGATCTGGCGACGAACAGCTTCGGGCAGGGCGTGGCTGCGACGCCGCTACAGGTCGTCACGGCGATTGCGTCGTTCGCCAACGGCGGCAAGCTGATGCGGCCGTACATCCTGCAAGAGATGGATACGCCCGAGGGCAAACGCGAGTTCAATCCGGTCGTCGTGCGGCAGGTTGTGAGCGAGCAAACCGCGGCCACGGTTGCCGATATGATGAATCAGGTCGTAGAGGGGAATCCGGGGCACCTGGCGGCCGTGCCGGGATACCACGTCGCCGGCAAGACGGGCACGACGACCGGCGCGACGCTCGCCGACGGTGCGGTGCACGATGGCAACGTCGCCTCGTTCATCGGCTTTGCGCCGGTCAGCGACCCGAAGATGATCGTGCTGGTGAAGCTGGACTTCAAAGAGGACCGCCTCGGCGGCCAGGTGTCCGCGCCGGTCTTTCATGATCTGGCGCCGAACATCCTGGCCTATCTTGGTGTGCGGCCGGACGGCCCGCAGCTGGTCAGCGGGCAATAACGCTTCGCCGCGCGACGCGGCCGAGCGAACGGGCAATAAACAAGGAACGTAGGGGCGTAGCTCCAGCTGCGTCGTCGCCGGTCACGAGAGAGCGTCGGACGCGCACCTCAATGATCGGCAGCGCGCGCAGCGATCGAGGCAATGAAGTCGCCAAGAGGCGATCGGACGACGGAAGCCCGACGGCAGGCGGGCTTGCATGATTACAGCGAAAGAACTCGCGACGGCATTGCGCCCGACGCTGATCAAGGCGCCGTCGGTCGGACCGATGCGCTTCCGGCACGCCGTCGTCGATTCGCGGAAGGCGGGGCGCGGCGACATCTTCGTCGCGCTGCGCGGCGAGCATGTCGACGGCCACAACTTCGTCGCGCAAGCGGCGCAGCGCGGTGCGGCGGGCGCGATCGTCGAGCATCCGGTCGAGGCCGATCTCGCGCAGTACGTCGTGCCGGACTCGCTGATGGCGCTGCAGAGCCTGGCGCGCGAGCGCCGCGCGATGCGGACGCGGCTGAAAGTCATCGGCATCACGGGCAGCGTCGGCAAGACGACCACCAAAGAGCTGACGGCGGCCGTGCTGGCGACGCGGTATCCGCTGCTCAAGAACGAAGGCAATCTCAACAGCGAGATCGGCCTACCGATGGTGCTGCTCGAACTCACGACGCGGCATCGTCGCGCGGTGCTCGAGATGGCGATGTGGAGCATGGGCGAGATCGCGCTGCTTTGCGAGATCGCGCAACCGGACATCGGCATCGTGACGAACGTCGGGCCGTCGCACATGGAGCGGCTGGGGAGCATCGATGCGATCGCGGAGGCGAAGACCGAGTTGGTGGAGGCGCTGCCGGAGGACGGCACGGCGATCCTCAACATCGACGATGAGCGCGTAGCGGCGATGGCGACGCGCACGAACGCCAACGTGCTGACGTATGGCCTCGGCGAGCGCGCCGACGTGCGAGCGATCGAGATCGAGAGCCACGGCCTGAGCGGCATCAAGTTCACGCTGGTGCACGGCGACGAATCGGCCGTGGTGTATTCGCATCTGCCGGGGCGGATGATGGTGCACAACGCGCTGGCGGCGGCGGCCGCCGGGCTCGTCGACGGCATCGAGATCGACGACGTCGCGGCCGCGCTCTCGGATGCGCAGATTCCGACGCGGCTCGTCGCGCATCCGGGCCCGAATGGCTCGACGATCATCGACGACACGTACAACGCCAGCCCGGCATCGATGCGGGCGGCGCTGGATCTGCTTGGCGAGGTGCCGGGACGGAAGATCGCGGTGCTCGGCGACATGCGCGAGCTGGGCGCGGCGGAACATGATGGCCACATCGACGTCGGGCGGCGGGCGGCGGAAGTCGCCGACGTCATCTACGCCGTCGGCGATCTCGGCCGCTGGATCGGCGACGCGGCGTTCCAGGCAGGGCATCCGGATGTGCGGATCGTCATGGACAAGTCGGAGATCGCGCAGTCGCTGCTTCCGCAGCTGTCGCCGGGCGACGTCGTACTGCTGAAGGCGTCGAGGGCGCTGGCGCTGGAGACGGTGCTCGATGAACTGCGGATCGATGATCCGCAAGCGGGCGGCACCTCATGACGTACGCGTTGATCTGGGGCTGCATCGCCGCGGTCGTCGCGCTGATCGCGGGACGGCCGTTCGTGGCGTATCTGCGTGAGCGCAATATCGGCAAATCGATCAGCACGGACGGGCCGGAGTCGCACCTCTCCAAGGCGGGGACGCCGACGATGGGCGGCGTGCTGATCATCGCCGTCGCGATCGTCGTCGGATTGATCGCTGCTGTGCCGAAGGATCGCGACGCGCTGCTGCCGATCGTCGTTGCGGCGATCATCGGCGCGATCGGCTTCTACGACGATCTGGGGACGCTGGTCGGCCGCGCCCAGCGCGAGGCGCACGATCGCACAGGCATGATCATGAAGCTCGCCGGATTCGCGATCGTCGGCGCGGTCTCGGCCTGGATCCTGTACGACCGCATCGACGCGCCGCGGCTGCTCGTGCCGCACTTCGGCGCGTACGACATCGGCGCGATCTACATCCCGATCGCGATCTTCGTCGTGATCGCGACGACGAGTGCGGTCGGCGTCACCGACGGGCTCGACATGCTCGCGGGCACGACGATCGCGATCGCCTTTGCGGCGTTCGGCGCGATCGCGCTGATGCAGCATCAGACGGCGGTGGCGACGGTGTGTTTTGTATTTGTCGGGTCGCTGCTGGGATTCCTCTGGTACAACGCGTACCCGGCGCGGATCTTCATGGGAGATTCGGGGTCGCTGCCGCTCGGGGCGGCGCTGGCGATCGTGGCGTTGATGACGGGGTGGTGGCTGGTGCTGCCGATTGTCGGGATCGTTTTCGTGATCGATCAGGCGACGGTGATCATCCAGATCGCGTCGTTCCGGCTGCGCGGCGGCAAGCGCGTCTTCCGTATGGCGCCGATCCATCATCACTTCGAGAAGGTGTGGCACGAGACGACGGTGACGGCGCGGTTCGCGGTGATCGGGGCGATCGGGGCGCTGCTGGCGATCGCGCTTGCGGCCTGGGACTAGGGGCGGGGCGGCCGGCCGCCGCGGAGGCTGCCAAGAAAGTTGCACCGCGCCTGACCGGGGCCGGGCGGCCACATCGGGCCGCCCCTACGGAGCCAGCGGCGGCACGACACGCGACCCGAGCCGCAAGGATTGTCATGCGCGATCGCTTGACAACGGAATTGATAACGTGATATGACAGGTGAACGAGACTTCCTGGTGGGGAAACGGGTGACCGTGATCGGTCTCGGCATCGAGGGCGTGGACACAGCGCGATATGCGGCGACGCACGGGGCGCGCGTTCTCGTCAGCGATTCCAAATCTCCCGCTGCCCTTGCCGAGCGGGTTCAAGAGCTCGAGGGCTTACCGATCGAATACGCATTGGGTACCCCGCAGCGCG
>JBBQVO010000056.1:0-17510 GCA_038211505.1 Dehalococcoidia bacterium
AGACTGCGGTCATGAAATATCACATCTGGACCGTCGGTTGCCAGATGAACGTGGCGGACTCGCGGAAGCTGGCGGCGGGGCTGGATCGCGCGGGCTGCGACGCTGTGGACGCGATGGACGACGCTGATCTCGTCGTGCTGAACACCTGCTCCGTGCGCGAGCATGCGGAAGATCGCGCGATCGGGCAGCTCGGGCGGCTGAAGAAGATGCGCGAGCGCGGACGCGATCTGAAGATCGCCGTCATGGGCTGCATGGTCGGCGTGCGCCACGACGATCTCTCGAAGCGCTTTCCGTACGTCGATGCGTTCGCGCGGCCGCAGGATTATGGGCCGATCATGGAGATCGCCGGCGTCGAGAATACGGGCGGCGAGTTCTGGCCGACGACGTTCGCGACGCCGGATTCGGTGACGGCGTTCGTGCCCGTGATCCACGGCTGCGACAAGTTCTGCACCTACTGCATCGTCCCCTATCGCCGAGGCCGCGAGAATAGCCGGACGATCGCCGACATCAAGAACGAAGTCGAGCACTACTGCGCGCGCGGCGTCAAAGAAGTGACGCTCCTGGGGCAGACCGTGGAAGCCTACGGTCACGATCTCCAACATCCAGCATCCAGCATCCAACATCCAGACCTCGGCGATCTCATGGGCTCGCTACATGACATCTCCGGGCTCGAGCGGATCCGCTTCCTCACGTCGTATCCGAAGGACATGACGGCGCGGATCATCGATGCGGTGCGCGATCTCCCGAAGGTGTGCGAGAACTTCAACATTCCGGTGCAGGCCGGCGACGACGATGTGCTGGCGCGGATGCGGCGCGGCTACACGCTCGACGAGTATCTCGAGAAATTCGAGATGGTGCGGACGAAGATCCCGCATGCGGCGATGGTGACCGACATCATCGTCGGCTTCTGCGGCGAGACGGACGTCGAATTCCAGCACACGTACGATCTGCTGGCGCGGCTGCGCTTCGACAAGGTGCACGTCGCGGCGTACTCGCCGCGGCCGGGGACGATCGCGCATAAGTCGATGGACGATGACGTGCCGGACGAGGTGAAGAAGGAGCGGCTGCACGCGATTGAGCAGCTGGAGGCGCGCGTGTCGGCGGAGATCAATGCTCGGCTTCTTGACAGCGTGCAGCAGGTACTTGTCGAAAGCCGGCGTGAAGAGCGCTGGAGCGGCCGAAACCGCCTCGGCAAGCTGGTACACTTTGAGGGAGAAGCGGCGGTCGGCGATCTCGTCGATGTGCGGATCGAGCGCACGACTGCCTGGTCATTGCAAGGAACAGCGCTCCCCGCGTCGATTCCGGCATAACCCATGTTTGGCTCACTGGACGTATTCATTCTTCCGTTGCTGACGGGCGTGGGCGTCTTCGCGCTCGTTGGCGTGATCTGGAACGTGTTCGAGGGGTTGATGGAAGAGGCGCACAAAGAGCGTCGGGATTAGTCGTTGGTCGTTGGTCGATAGGGGCTGTCGATTACGCGAACACTCGACGTTTTCACGTGATGTCGCCTGCGAGACCGTACCGCTCCCAGAACTCATTGCGGATTGCCAACCGATACCACTGATCAAGGGTTGGATAGCGGTTCAGCACGGCGAAACCGATTCGATCTAGCTCAACGATCTCACCGGTTCGCGTTTCGAATGCTGACGTTCTCACGCCTTCGTGGAAGGCGGTCAGAGTCGGCGCCAGACCACTGGAGTGCAGCCAGACGTTTCTTACATCGATGCCCTCGTCTCCTGGAAGTGGCTCCAAGATCGTTTCGCTCTCGAAGATCTCACCGCCCCCGGCTTCTTCCCAAAGGCTCACGAGTTCCGCTGGTACGACGCCGTCTTGAATCGCCACCCACGCGCGGACAACGGGCGGCGGGATGGGACCGGTGAGCGCGAACGCCAACGGATGCTCGCGGGAATCGGCTAAGAGTTGATCATTCATATCGGGTCCTTGCGGGAAAACGACGGTGAACGTCGAGGCAGCTCGACGCCAATTCTCCAATTGTACGTTGACGGGACGGGCGACGGCCGCTGCGGGGCCGATCTGATTGCGCGATCCTGAGCAGGGTGGGGTGATGTCTCTCGTTCTCATCGCGGGGCGGGACAGGTTTGAAAACCCGTCCGTACACCGTTTCCATCTGTCGTTTCCTCTTCAAACGATTTGCGCCACGCGACCGGGGCGCGGCGAGCAGCGCCCCTACATCGACATACGACGCATCGACGCATCGTTTTGGACGCCGTCTAGTCGCCGCGCTTGCGTATCATGTTCGTATGGCTGAAAAGCGCGCATCTTCTTCGACGCTTGCGACACCGTTGGTGGCGGTGGTGGTGGTGATCCTGACGGTCGTCGAGGATGATCTGCGGGTGCTGTTGATCAAGCGCAGCGGCGAGCCGTTTCGGGACTACTGGGCGCTGCCGGGCGGGCTGCTCGCCGAGGGCGAGACGCTGGACCGTGCGGCGGCGCGCAAGCTGCTCGACGAGACGGGCGTGCAGGATGTGTATCTCGAACAGCTGTACACGTTCGGCGAGCTCTCGCGCGATGACAAGATCGGCAAGGCGGCGAAACTCGTCGCGCAACGCGGCGTCGCGATCTCGTACTTCGCACTCGTGCAGCACCGCCAGGTGCGGCTGCGCGACAGCGTCGAGTGGCAGCCGCAGTGGCACAGCGTCTACAAACTGCCGGCGCTGGCGTTCGACAACAACGCCGTCGTCGACTACGCCGTGCGCCGACTGCGATCGAAGCTCGACTACACGAACGTCGCCTACAGCCTGCTGCCGCGGCAGTTCACGCTCAGTGATCTGCAACAGGTATATGAGGCGATCCTCGACCGCGATCTCGACAAGCGAAACTTTCGGCGGCGGATGCTGTCGCTCGGCATCATCAAGGCGGCCGGCGGGACGCGGATGGAGGGGGCGCACCGTCCGGCGCAGCTGTTCACGTTCGTGAAGCGGGAGCCTGCCGCTGTGTAGCGTCTTGTTCCACGAAGGCACACAAAAAGCACAAAGGGACGATCCACAGAGGACACAGAGAAGCACAGAGGGGTGAGGGCATCGTCAAAAGGTTCTGCGTGCAGCGGCCGGCGAGCTCGACACGCGGATCCGTCTTTACGTCCGGGGTAGCGCAGTCGGCCAGCCGGGCTCCCTGCGGCGGGTCTGCGACGGCCACATCGGCGCCTCGACTACGCGTTGCGCCGCGTTCACTGCACGGCGTAGAGGCGGAACTCTTTGACGGAGGTTGATGCGATCTGGGTTGTGCCGCGGGCGGTGGTGATGGCGTCGAAGTAGAGGTCGTAGCCGGGGCCGCCGTTGCCGAGATCGTCGTGGCGCGCTTCGAAGCGGCTGTAGATGTAGTAGACGGGGCGGTTGGCGGCGCGCGCGGCCTCGACGTCGCGGAGGACGGCGGCGACGGTATCGGGCGTGTTGCCGTGCGGCAGTGAGACGTCGATGAGGTCGAGATATTGGATGCGCGCATTGCTGTCACGCACACCGCGATCGACGGCGCCGACGACGAGGCTGTTGTCGGGGAGCGACGCGATGATCGGCCGCAGCGTGCGGAAGGCGCCCTCGTCGGACTGGCCCGCGGCGTGCGGCCAGGTGTAGATGATCAGGCTGTCGCCGACGCCAAAGAGCGCGGCCGTGAGGAGCATCAGCGCGACGACGGCCCGCTGTCGCATGTTGAGGCGCGTGTGAAGCGACGGCGCGTGTTCGAAGACGGCGGATGGCGCGTGTGCGGCGAGCAGCAGCGCGAAGAAGAACGGCGGCAGCATGTAGCGGCCGTTCGCGAAGTGCAGTGGCGCGTGCACGACGGGCCAGATCGTCAGGAAGTAGATCGCGACGAACAGCAGCGTCCGGTTGTGGCGCCACAGATGCATGGCGCCGATCGCTGCTAGCGGCAGCACGACGACGCACATCACGCCGCCGCCGAACTCTGATGTGACATTGAAGACGAAGTTGCTCGCAAAGACGCTGAGGATGATCGGCGCACCGCCCGACGCCTGTCCGAGCCAGCCGCCGATGTAGGCGTACAGCGCCGAAAGCGCGAGCATAACGATCGCAGTGACGACGAGCTGCGGCCGCAAGCACGATCGCGCTGCTGCGCGAATCGAGCGGCCGCCGGCGTCGCTCCAGTAGATCAGCAGCGCCGGCAGGAGCGCGACGTTCGTCGCGCGGACGTTGATCGCGATCGAGAGCATGATTCCGTACGCGACGAACGCCGCGATGCCACGGCCCTTGAGCGACGGCACGAGCATGACGGTGGCGACGATCCAGGTCGTGCCGATGATGTCGAAGAGGCCGTCGCGGGAGAAGTAGAGGAACGGAGGCGCCATCGCCAGGGCGATGGCGAGCAGCACAGCGGCGCGCGCGTCGCCCGTCGCGATCTTCGAGCGGGTGTAGGCGATCGCGATCAGCGCCAGCGACGCGGTAATGATGACGATCTGCATCGTCAAGAGGTTGGCGCCGCCGACGAGCACGGCGGGCGCGAGCGTCAGCGCGACGCCGGGCGGGTAGAGGCGGGAGAGCGGGATGTCACCGTTCGTAAGACGATTGGCGGCGGCTAGCTGTTCGTACGTGTCGGGCGTCCACCCTTGCAACTCGAGGCGCATCAACCGTAGCAGCAGGGCGAAGAGCAGCAGCGTGCCGACGATACGGGCGTCGCGCGAGACGGCGATGGCACGGACGCGCTCGATCGTTCGGGCGGGACGCGAGCGCGCGAGTGGAGCTGCACCGATCATCTGCGTGTCCGTCGTTGTGGCATGGGTATGTATCGACGCGCCGCAGGTGGCGAACGAGGAGGCGACTGCGGATTAGGAGTGGAGTAGGGGTGGGCGGGCGGTCACGAGCCGCACCAACAACCGGGGACGGCTGTTCTACCTTTGGCCTCTCTCGACGCGCCAACAGCCGGGACGGCCGTTCTACATTGGGCCTCAGTCGGCGTGGCTGGTTGACGGCGGGATTTCGGACGGTGCTGAAGAGTCGGCGGCGGCGGGACCGGGTGCGTTGACCAGCCGATGCGAAGCTACCCCGCGCGGGCTGAAACGCCCGCGCTACAGGTGATATGGCTCTTTCAGCGCCATGTTAGGTTCCGTAGGGCATTGGGTGTACGATGGGCGCACTCTTGGGGGGAGAGATCGGGGTGGAGGCGCTTTCGGGCGCTCGTAGTGAGGACGCACATGAGATCTCTTCCTGGTATCGCCGCATTGGTCGCGCTGGTGTTGCTGTCGGGGTTCGCACACGGGCTGCACGGCACGGCGAGCGCCAGCGGCGGCAGCACGCTCGCACGGCCGGAGGATCCGGTCGTGCTGACGGGCGCCGACGTGCCGGCGTTCGCGGGCATTGCGCCGCACGATCTCGTGGCGTTCGAGTACACGGGCGGCTGGGTGCAGATCCCGGTGCAGGTCGATGAGCGCGCGGTCGTCGATTTCCGGACGATCTACAACAACGGCATCGTCCCCGCGGGCAACACGACGCTCGCGTACACCGACACCGGCACCTTTACGGGCGCTGACCCCGACCCGACGCTCGATAGCAACGACGAGATCGCCTTTATGTCGAAGGACGCAGGCGGCCAGCCACCGTCGTTCTCGGAGCCGGCGAATGTGATCGCCGGATCGGGGATCGAGCTGACGATCACGGATCCGATCACGCCGGCGCAGAAGGGGTGGGTGTACCTCTTCCACTCGAACGGATCGCTCGACCCCGGCGCAGGTCAGTCGTACGTTTCGTACACGTTCAGCCTCAACTCCGGCGCCTACAAGCCGACCTATACGCTCGGCGATACGCACCCGGCGCTGGCGGGGAACCCGGAGAACTCGACGATCACGTCACCGAATTACACGTACCACTTCGGCGACCGCTGGCAGGAAGACCAGCTGAAGATCAGCATCGGCGGCGCGACGAACGTCGATATTCTCGATCGGCACAAGTCGCTGTTTGCGCCGGGGCAATGCGGCCGAAGCGAGGACACGTTCGACGGCTACATCGACACGTCGCCGATCGAGGGCGCGTTCGTGGCGAACAAGAGCGGGCCGGTGCGGGCGATTCGATCGTACGTCGGCGCCAATAGCGGGCCGCGCACGCAGCGCGATCAGATCTTCTACGCGCAACGACAGGACAGCCACACGATGCTGAGGGTCCACACGATCCCGAGCATCATGGATTTCGTCGACTACAGCGCGGCAGCGATCGGGATGACCTACTCCAACGATCTCAACACGAGCGGCGTGACGATCGACGGCGTGCCGGACTCGCCCGCGGCGGGGCCGATTGTCTGGCAGATGGTGTCGGGCGCCCAGGGGTCGATGATCCAGGCCGGCACGGTGTCGACGAACATCCCCGGCTTCAACTACACGTCGTACTATCTCGATAAGGCAGCGCCCGCCGGTGGCGCGGAGACGCAGTGCACGGGCGACGGATCGGCGTACGGATCGAGCGGCGTCTACGTCAATCCGTCGGGATCGCCGTTTCTGCCGTGCACGGATCCGGGAACCGGGTGCACGAGTTTCATTAACTCCAACAACACACAGTACTACGAGGCGCCCGGGCAATCCGCCGCCGCGGCGGCCGCGCTCTACTCGCACGTGATCAATCCGCCGACGGTATCGGCGCAGCCCTTTGCGGATGCGACTGGCGATAGCGACGGCGACGGCGTGTTGAACGGCGTCGACAACTGCCCGTCGGTGGCGAACGCGGGACAGCAGAACAACGATCGGAACTTCATCAACCTGCACCCGATGAAGAGCATCGATGACCTGACGGCGCCGAACTCCGACGGACTCGGCGACGCGTGCGATCCCGACGACGACAACGACGGCCTACCCGACACGACGGAGACATCGATCGGGTCAGGGCACGCCAACCACGCCGCCTGCCCGTCGGCGTCGGCGGATACGGACCCACTGAAACTCGACACCGACGGCGATCGCGTGACGGATGGCGCGGAATGTGCGATGGGCACCGATCCGGCGAGCGCGGCATCGGTACCGACACAGTCGCAGTGCGCGGCGCATCTCGGTGTGACGATCGCGGTGGATTCGGACGGCGATGGCGTTCGGGACGGCATCGAGTTCTGCTACTACGGCACAAATCCGAACTCGGTGAACACCGATGGCGACGGCTGTGGTGACGCGCGCGAGATCTCGTCGATCGACGGCAATATGACGGTGAACTCGACGGATTTGCAACAGGTAGCGACGGCGTTCGGGCCGTCGACGTCGCCGCAATACATCGTGGACTTCGACGCCGACAAGAACGGGACCATCAACTCGTCGGATTTGCAGTTCGTGGCGTCGCACTTCGGGCCATGCCCGTAGTGTTAACAACACTTCGGCGCATGCCCGTGAGGTTAGACGTGGCGCGGCCCGATGACGGTTGGCGTTCGCGCCAACCGGGGCGGCGTTGTGTGCGAGAGCGCGGACATTGAGCGGATCGCCCCGTGCACCAGTCAGCGGCGCGGCCGATGATCATATGATGAAGTGGCTACCGTTGTTACTCGCGGCTGTGGTGACGCTGACGTGCGCATCGCCGCGCGCGTCGAAGCATGCCGTCGCGTCGGGAGATCCGGTGCTGATCGCAGCGGGCGATATCGCGTCGTGCGCGTCATCGGGCGATGAGGCGACGGCGCAGCTGCTCGATGCGCTGCCGGGCGATGTGGCGCTGCTGGGCGATGACGCCTACGAGTCGGGCACGGCGGCGGAATTCTCGAACTGCTACGACCCGACGTGGGGGCGGCGGAAGGCCGATACGCATCCGGCGCCCGGCAATCACGACTACGTTACGGCGAACGGCGCCGGATACTACGGCTACTTCGGCGCGGCCGCCGGCGATCCGGCGCGCGGCTACTACAGCTACGATCTCGGGACGTGGCATATCGTCGCGCTCAACAGCAACTGCGCCGAGATCGGCGGCTGCGGCGCCGGATCGCCGCAGGAGCAGTGGCTGCGCGCTGATCTTGCGTCGGACGCCGCTGCGTGCACGCTGGCGTACTGGCATCACCCGCGCTTCAGCTCCGGCGAGCACGGTAGTCAGGCGTACATGCAGCCGATCTGGCAGGCACTCTACGACTTCGGCGCTGATGTCGTGCTCAACGGGCACGATCACGATTACGAACGCTTTGCGCCGCAGGATCCGGCGGGGGTCGCTGACGCGGCGTATGGCATCCGCGAGATCGTCGCCGGCACTGGCGGCAAAAGCCACTATCCGATCGCGACGACGATCGCGAACAGCCAGGCGCACGAGGACGGCACATTCGGCGTGCTGGCGCTGACGCTGCACCCGACCGGCTACGACTGGCGCTTCGTGCCGGAGGCGACGAAGACGTTCGCTGACAGCGGGAGTGATACGTGTCACGGGGCGCCGCCTGACGCCGACGGCGATGGCGTCACCGACGCGAACGACAACTGCCCGTCGGTCGCGAACGCCGGGCAGCAGAACAACGACCGCAACTTCATCAACTTGCATCCGATGAAGATCATCGACGATCTAACGGCGCCGAACTCCGACACTCTCGGTGACGCCTGCGACCCCGACGACGACAACGACGGTGTCCCCGACGCCACGGAGACGTCGATCGGACCAGGAGAACTCAATCACGCCGCGTGTCCGTCCGCATCGACCGATACCGACCCACTGAAGCTCGATACGGACGGCGATCGCGTGACGGATGGCGCAGAGTGCGCGATGGGCACCGATCCGGCGAGCGCGGCATCGAAGCCAACACAGATGCAGTGCGCGGCGCATCTCGGTGTGACGATCGCGGCCGATTCGGACGGCGACGGCGTTCGCGACGGCATCGAGTTCTGTTACTACGGCACGAATCCGAACTCGGTGAACACCGACGGCGACGGCTGTGGTGACGCGCGCGAGATCTCTTCGATCGACGGCAACATGACGGTGAACTCGACGGATCTGCAGCAGGTGGCGACGGCGTTCGGGCCATCGACATCGTCGCAGTACATCGTAGACTTCGACGCCGACAAGAACGGCACGATCAACTCGACGGATCTGCAGTTCGTCGCTGCCCGCTTCGGGGCATGCCCGTAAGGTCGACGGCCATCGTCTCGCCAGTGCTCGCGTGAATGACGAACATCGTTCAGTAGTCGGCGGCAGTACCGGGGTGTGTGCCGGCCTGAAACTGCTCGACGCTGCGGCGATTCGCTTCGTTAAGCAGGTCGAGCGCGCGCAATGCATCTTCTTCGGAGAATTGCTTGTTTATGCCGGCGAGCGCATCGGCGAGGCGTCGCTGTAGCTCTTCGGGCGTCAGCTGCGCGTCGTCGGCGGGCGACGGCGTGCCGCCAGCGGCTGAAGTCGCGCCAGCTTGCGGGGAACCGCGCTGACCGCTGGCGCTCGTAGACGCGCCGGAGGGTGTCCCTCGCGCGCCTGGCGTTGGCGTCCCTTCGTTTGGCGGGGATGTCGGGCTGGGCGTCGGTGATGGCGATGGCGTGAGGCGAGCCGTGATCACTTCGAGATTGTGTTTTGCGTCGGCGTCGTTAGGGTCGGCGAGCAGCGCGCGTTTGTACGCCTCGATCGCGTTCGCGAGCTGGACAGCGCCAGCGTAGTGGTTGCCGAGCGCGTACTGGGCGCGATCGACGATGTTGGCCGGCGCTGACGGGCCGCGGCGCGCCTCATCGATCGCGCGCGCGTAGTCGCCCTGCTGGTCGAGTGCGTTGCCGCCGTTGTAGAAGGTCTCGGCGCGAGATGAATCGACCGCCTGCGCCGTCCGGTATAGATCGAGCGCCGGCGCATAGTTCGCCTGCGCATACTGATCGTTGCCGTGGCGATTGATCTCGGCGACCGACGCCGAGCAGACGCCGCCGACGAGCAGACCGGCGGTCGCGAGCGGCCACAACCGGCCGGCGGATCGAAGCGCCGAACGGGGCTGGCGCAGCAGCGGCGGCAGGACGATCTCGGCGGCGATCAGCAAAAGGCCGAGGATCGCGAACCACTGAAAGCGTTCGATCGGCTGCGGCGCGGCCTTCGTATCGAACCGCGTGCGCTGCAGGCGATCGAGCTCGGCCGCGAGACCAGCGAGCGATCCCGGATCGCTCAGCGCGACGTAGCGGCCGCCACCGGCGGCGGCGATCTGCTTGAGCATCGCCTCGTCGAGACGTGTGACGACGGGCGCTCCGTCGCCGCCGATGCGCGGCGTCGAGGCGTGCGTGACAGGATCGACGTCGCGGACGGGTGCGCCGGCGGCGGTGCCAGCGCCGGCTGTGTAGATCAGCGTGCCGGCGGCGTGGGCGGCAGCGACTGGCGGCGTGACGTCGTCGGCGCGATCCTCGCCGTCGGAGACGACGAGGATGACGTTCGTCTTCGCGTCGCCGGCGGCGAGCAGCTGCTGGCCAGTGCGGATCGCGTGCCCCAGATCGGAGCCCGGCGCCACGAGGCCGCGCTCGCTGCCGACGCCGTCGACGAGCAAGCGCAGCGCGCGGAGATCCGGCGTCAGCGGCGATCGGACGAAGGAGTCGCCGGCGAAGATGACGAGGCCGACGCGATCGCCCTGCATGCGGTCGATCAGCGCGCCGAGTTCCGATTGCGCGCGGGCGAGGCGGGACGGCGTGACGTCATCGGCGAGCATGCTGTTCGATACGTCGAGCACGATCGCGACGTCGATACCTTTATCGTCGGACGGTTGCGCGTGCGATCCCCATTGTGGCCGCGCCGCCGCGAAGACGATGATCGCCATCGCCAGCAACAGCGCCGCCGGGCCGGCGAAGGATGCCGCACCGCGCTCCTGGCGCAGCCCGCCGAACCGCGTACGGGCGTGCGCGCGCCACAAGAGCCACCATAGCGTCACGGCGTAGGCGGCGAGCGGCAGCGCGAAGAACCAGAGATAGCCCGGCGAGCCGAAGGTCATGCCGCCCTCCGGAACACCGTCGACCGCAAGCCGACTTCGAGCGCAAGCGCGGCGGCCGCGGCGGCGAGCAGGTACGGCGCGATGTCGTCGTAGTGACGCAGGATGCGATCTTCGAACTTCGACTTCTCGAGCGCGTCGATGCTGGCGTAGATCTGCTGAAGCGCGCCCGGATCCTCGGCGCGGTTGTATGTGCCGCCCGTGATGCTGGCGATCTGTTTGAGCGACGCTTCGTCGATCTCGAGCGTCGAGCGCCCGGGGTTGCGCGACGGGCTGACGACGCCGACGGTGTACACCTTGACGCCGAGTCGCTCGGCGATGCGCGCCGCTTCGAGCGGCTCGATGTCGTGCTGGTTGTTCTCGCCGTCGGTGAGGAGGATGACAATGCGGCTGGCGGCGGTCGAGCCGCGGAGGAGGTTCGCGGACTCGCCGAGGGCGACGCCGATGGCGGTACCGTCGGTCAGTCGGAGGGCGCCCGCCGCCTTCAAATCGCCGCCGACGGCGGCGTAGTCAGTGGTCAGCGGACTAAGTGTGATGCTGGCGCCGCGAAACACGACGAGGCCAACGCGATCATTGGTCCTGGCAGCGACGAATTGCGAGAGAACTTCCTCTGCTGCCTGCAGCCGCGTCCTGGCGCGCGAAAACGGCTGCGACATGCTGGACGACGTGTCGAGCGCGAGCACGATGTCGATGCCTTCGCCGCGCGTGTCGGTCGTCGCCTCGCCGCGCTGCGGCCGCGCCAGCGCAACGACCACCAGCGCCACCGTCGCCAGCCGGAGCGCCGCCAGCGCAGGCTCGGCGCGCACGCGCCACGTCTTCGATGCCGCGAGCGGCGCCGTCGTGCCGACGTGCACCGCCGGCCGGCTACCGCGCTGGCGCCACAGGAAGAGAGCCAGCGCTGGCACGGTGACGAGCGCGATGAGTACCCACGGATCCGCGAATCGCATAGGTGATGAGTGTAGCGCGGGGGCGCCACGTCAGAGAGCAGACAACAGACAACAGGGATTGGGCCGTTGGTATCTGTCGTGCGTTGTCTGCTCTCTGCTGTGCGGACGCCGTTACAATTGTGATGTGACGACGGAGACGGACGCACTTGGGGCGATGAGCGATGCCGTGCTGGCGATCTCGTCGGAATTGACGTGGGCGCGGGCGGCGCAACGGATGGTTGATGCGGCGCGCACGCTGGCGGCGGCGCGATACGCCGCGCTCGGCATTCCCGACGGGGCCGGCGGGTTCGAGGAGTTCACGACGTCGGGCATGTCCGACGAGCAGGTCGCGGCGATCGGCCCGTTGCCGAGGACGCATGGCCTGCTCGGCGCCATGCTCGAAAATGCGGCGCCGTTTCACACGCCCGACATCCAGCAGGATCCACGCTACCTCGGCTGGCCGCCGCGCCATCCGGACATGCACTCGTTCATGGGCGTGCCGATCGTCTCCAAAGGCGAGATCATCGGCGCGTTTTATCTCACCGACAAGATCGATGCCGCCGACTTCACGCGGCAAGACCAGCGACTGATCGAGATGCTGGCGTCGCATGCGGCGATCGCGATCGAGCACGCGCGGCTCTACGATCGCAGCCGCGAACTGAGTGTGCTCGAGGAGCGCAACCGGCTGGCGCGCGAGCTGCACGATTCTGTGACGCAGACGCTGTTCAGCGTCGTGCTCACGGCGGAGTCGGCGGCGACGCTCGTCGATCGCGACGGCGAGCGCGCGAAAGCGGAGCTCAACAAGCTGAAGGAGTTGTCGCGCGAGGCGTGGGAGGAGATGCGCGCCCTGGTCTTCGAGCTGCGCTCGCCCGATCTCGAAACCGACGGCCTCGTCGAAACGCTGCGCAAGCACATCGACATCATCCGGCGCGTACGCGCGGTGCAGATCGATGTGACGGTGACGGGCGAGCGACGGCTCGCGGCGAACATTGAGCGCGAGATGTTTCGCATCGCGCAGGAGGCGCTGAACAACGCCCTCAATCACGCCGACGCGTCGCGGATCGATGTCGCCGTCGAGATCGCGGGCGACACGTTGCGGGTCGTCGTCCGCGACGACGGGCGGGGGTTCGACGCGAAATCTGCGCAGGCGCGATCGAAGCGGCTCGGTCTGACATCGATGCGGGAACGCGCGGCGGCCCTCGGCGGCACGGTCGGCATCGAGTCGCACGCGGGGGCGGGGACGATCGTGACAGCGGAGGCGCCGCTTGGTTGACGTGATCCGCGTGCTGATCTGCGATGATCATGCCGTCGTGCGGCAGGGGCTGACGACGTTTCTCGAACTGCAGGACGGCATCGAGATCGCCGGGCAGGCGGTGGATGGTCAAGAAGCCGTGGCAAAGGCCGCGGCGCTGCGGCCGGACGTGATCCTGATGGATCTCGTGATGCCGAAGGTCGATGGCATCGAGGCGATCCGCCGCATCCGCGCGGCCGACGACGCGGCGAAGATCATCGTGCTGACGAGCTTCGCCGAGGACAGCCAGATCTTTCCGGCGATTCGCGCCGGCGCCGTCGGCTACCTGATGAAGGATGTCTCGCCGCAGGATCTCGCGAAGGCGATCCGCATGGCCCGCGACGGCGAGTCGCTGCTGCATCCGGACGTCACGCGCCGGCTGATGGACGAGGTGGCGCATCCAACGAACGTCGCGCAGGAAGGTCTCGGTCGCCTGACGGCGCGCGAGGTGGAGGTGCTCGACCTGATCGCGCGCGGCCGCTCGAACAAAGAGATCGCCCGCGATCTGGTGCTGTCTGAGAAGACGGTGAAGACGCACGTCAGCAACGTGCTGCAGAAGCTCAATCTCGACGATCGGACGCAGGCGGCGCTGTTCGCCGTGCGCCACGGGCTGGGGTAGAGGTCAATCGTTCACGTACGCGCCTGTAGCGAACGGGCGGCAGCCGCTAACCTGCGACAGATGAAATCCGTTGATCTCGTGATCCCCTGCTACAACGAAGAGCGAACGCTGGCCGAGAGCGTCGAGAAGCTGATGGCGTGGTGCGACGCGCATCTCGCCTACAAGTGGCGCGTCGTCGTCGCAGACAATGCCTCGACCGACGGCACGCTCGCGGTCGCCGAACGGCTGGCCGCGCAGCATCCGGATGAGTGCGCGTACGTGCATCTCGACCGCAAGGGGCGCGGGCGGGCGCTGAAGCGGGCGTGGCTCGAATCGCCGGCCGACGCGATGTGCTACATGGATGTCGATCTCTCGACCGACGTCAACATGATTACGCCGCTGCTCGCGGGTGTGCTCGATGAAGGCTTCGATGTCAGCTATGGATCGCGCGTGTCGAAGGGCTCGGACATCGAGCGGTCGTTGAAGCGCGAGATCAATTCGCGCGGCTACATCACGTTCATCAAGCTGCTGTTCTGGACGAAGGCCGCCGACTACCAATGCGGCTTCAAGGCGATGACGCGCGACGCGGCGCAACTGCTGCTGCCGCACGTCGAAGACGGCGAATGGTTCTTCGACACGGAGATGCTGATCATGGCGGAGAAGGGCGGCTGGCGCCTGAAGGAGGTGCCGGTGCGCTGGGTCGAGGATCCGGACTCGCGCGTGAAGTTCCCTCAGGACATCATCAAGATGGCAAGCCAGCTGATCAAGCTGCGCTTCCGCAAGCTGCCGCGCAAGACGACTACCGTCGGGGAGTCCGTATGAAGATCGGGTTTATTGGTGGGACCGGCGAAGAGGGGATGGGGCTGGCGTTTCGGTTCGCGAAGGCGGGCCACGAGTGCGTGATTGGATCGCGCGCGATCGACAAGGCGGAAGCGTCGGTCGCCGAGCTGCGCGAGAAGGATGCGGCGATCAGCATCTCAGGCGCGACGAACGACGTCGCGGCGTCGGCGGAGATCGTGATCGTGACGACGCCGTACGCGGCACAGGCGCCGACGCTCCCGCCGCTGGCCGAGGCGCTCGCCGGCAAGATCGTCGTCAGCGCCGTCGTGCCGATGGCGTTCGCCGAAGGCCGCGCGTCGTTGCTCGCCGTGCCGGAGGGGTCAGCGGCCCAGCAACAGCAGGCGTTGCTGCCGCGATCGCGGGTCGTTGCGGCGTTCCAGAATCTCAGCGCGAAAAAGCTGCTGCGCGGCGCGCCGATCGAGGCCGACGTCGTCGTCTGCGCCGACGATGTGGCGGCCAAGCAGCGAATCATGCAGCTGGCGAGGGACATCGAAGGCGTGCGCGGCGTCGACGGCGGCGCGCTCGCGAACGCGCAGATGGTCGAGGGCATCACGGTGCTGCTCGTCAGCGTCAACCGCAACTACAAGACGCAGGCCGGCATCCGCATCGCCGGCATCACGATCGAGTGACGAACGAACGAGCGAACGAGAAACCACGGATTACGCGGATTTCGCGGATGGGCCGAATGGAACCACAGATTTCCGGGATTGATGCGTTGAGATCGAGGTTGGACTACGCGCCGCACTCCATCGAGATTGACATGTACCTTACTTCCGTCTGCGATATGACTGCAGGTGCCACCCCCAACGACCGACGACTATCCCCCAGGAGCATCCATGACTGATGTGCGGATCATTGGGTTGCCGGGGATACCGGAGGTGCGGGCGGGCGACGATCTGCCGGCGATGATTGTGGGGTCGGCGGCAAATCATAACGTCGACATCGAAGACGGCGACGTGCTCGTCGTGACGCAAAAGATCGTGTCGAAGGCGGAAGGGCGGATCGTGGATCTCGACGGCATCACGCCGTCGCCGTTTGCCGAGCGGTACGCGGCGATGTTCGAGAAGGATGCGCGGCAGATCGAAGTGGTGCTCGGTGAGACGAAGCGCATCGTGCGGATGGAGCACGGCGTGATGATCTGCGAGACGCATCACGGGTTCATCTGCGCCAACGCCGGCGTCGATGCGTCGAACGTCGCGAAGACGGGCACACTGTGCTTGCTGCCAGTCGATTCGGATGCGTCGGCGCGCCGGATCCGCGAGGCGGTGCGCGCGGCGCTCTCGGTCGATGTCGCGGTCGTCGTGTCGGATACGTTCGGGCGGCCGTGGCGCGAAGGGCATGTGAACTTCGCGATCGGCGTCGCCGGCATCAAGACGGTGATCGACTATGCCGGCCAGCACGATCCCGCCGGCTACGAGCTGCGCGTGACGCAGATGGCCGTCGTCGACGAGCTGGCGGCGGCGGCCGAGCTCGTCCACGGCAAGCTCGCCCGCATGCCCGTCGCGATCATCCGCGGCGCCGAGTACGAGCGCGACGACGCGGCATCGATCGCCGCGTTGATCCGGGCGCCGGAGAAGGACATGTTTCGGTAGGGGTCTCGGGTTGTGGGTCGCGGGAGCGGCCGGCATTAAGCGGCAAACAGCAAACAACAAATTCGACTGCGGCCAGCGCTACGATGCTAGCGAGCGGCGGATGGCTTCGATTTCAACGGCGGATTTACAGCGGGTGACCTTGCGCTTGTGTGGGGCGAGCAATTCGAGCGTCTCGGCGCGTTGTTGCGCGGCGGTACGACGGTTGTAGTCGAGGAAGCGCAGGAGCTTCAGCCAGCCGGGATGCATGTTCGTTCGGGCTATCTCGGCGCTGATGTGGCGTTTGAGCATGCGGGATCCGGCCACGGCCAGCCCGACATCGAGCCATACGATGCGATCGGCGTCGCCCAGCAGCGGATGGAGCCAGGCGTCACGGTACGCTCCCTCGGTCACCCAGGACGCTCCTTCGCGGATGCGGGCGATTCGCTCCTCGATCACCGCCAGGGGCCGCTCGCCGAGTTCGTTGTCGTACACGACCGGATCGAGATCGTACGCGCGCACTCGGAGCGATCTGCTGAGCCGGTGTGCGAGCGTGGTCTTGCCGCTACCGGCGATGCCGATGATATGGATCTTCATTCGTAATATCGTTCTCGACTGTGTAATCCGCGGCGCACGTCGCCGGTGTACGATGAATGCAATGGGAGTGGCCCGACACGGGATCGATATGGAGTCTGGGTGATGAACGAAGTCAAGCACAACGAATTGACGGCCGAAGAGCGGTATGTGATCGAGTCGAAGGGGACGGAGCGGCCGTTCACCGGCGAGTACGACGAGTTTTACGAGGCGGGGACGTACGTCTGCCGGCGCTGCAACGCGGAGCTCTACGGCTCGGACGATAAGTTCGACGCGCACTGCGGCTGGCCGGCGTTCGACGACGAGATCCCGGGGGCGGTCAAGCGCGTGCCGGACGCCGACGGGCAGCGCATCGAGATCGAATGCACGAACTGCGGCGGCCATCTCGGCCACGTCTTCCTCGGCGAGCGGCTGACCGCGAAGAACACGCGGCACTGCGTCAACTCGCTGTCGATGAAGTTCGTCCCGAAGAAGTAGCAGCTCGCGCATGCCGCCACCGCCGGTTGTGACCATCGCCTCGACGCAACAGCAACGCGACGATGCCTTCGCCGTGCGGATCGCCGTCTTCGTCGATGAGCAGCAGATCCCGCGCGAGATCGAGCTCGATGAGTACGACGACGTCGCCGTGCACTGCGTCGCCTACGACGGCGCAACGCCCGTCGGCGCCGGCCGGCTCGTCGAGATGACGGGCGATGACGGCTCATCGTACGGCAAGATCGGGCGTATGGCGGTACTGGAGCCGCATCGCGAACGCGGCATCGGCGCACGGCTGCTCGACGAGTTGGAGCGCGAGGGGATCGCGCGCGGCATCGGCGTCTTCAAGCTGAGCGCGCAGCTGACGGCGCGCGGCTTCT
>JBBQVO010000057.1:0-17388 GCA_038211505.1 Dehalococcoidia bacterium
CGAGCACGGAGACGAGATTCTCAAGATCTTCAAGTACGACACGCTCGACGACTTTCTCGCCGCGCTCGGCTACGGCGGCGTCAGCACGGCACATATGGCCGCGCGCCTCGCCCCGCTCATCCACAAGGACGACGAGATCGAGATCCCGTTGCCCGAAAGCCCGGAACGCAGACCGACGTCCCACAATGTGCAGGTGCTCGGCACGGGCGACCTGCTCACGCAGATCGCGCGCTGCTGCAGCCCCGTCCCCGGCGACGCGATCATCGGCTACGTCACGCGTAGTCGCGGCGTCACGATCCACCGCGCCGACTGCTACAACGTCATGCATGAAGACGAAAAGGAGCGCCTCGTCGATGTCGAGTGGGGCCGCACCGGCGACATGTACCCCGTCGCCCTCCACATCGAAGCGTGGGATCGCGTCGGCCTGCTGCGCGACGTATCCACGCTCGTCTCAGACGAAAAGGTCAACATGATCGGCGTCCGCACCGAGCACGAAGACGACCGCACGACGCACGTCTTCCTCACCGTCGAGACGACCGGCGTAACGCAGCTCAGCCGCGTCATGGCAAAGCTCGAAGCAGTCCGCGGCGTCATCACAGTAAACCGCCAGCTAGACGGTCACCGCCGACCCAACGCCACGTAAACGGCGCAAGACTCCGCGGATATGGCGTCCGACGGTGGTACGACCCCACCACGCCGCTGAGTTGAAACGTCGCCGCGTTGTCGGGCGTCGGATGTGCGGGTCGAGGGCTGTCTCTCACACTCAATGCCACCGGACGAGAGCATGCGAAGGTATTCTCAGAACCTCACACGAGTTGACACGCCGCTACGCCGTCGCCGCCATCTCGTTGTCACCATCCGGATCCGGCGGCGCAGCAGCAGCCGCTACCACGTCCGCCCACGTCTGCTCCCACCGCGCCAGATCGAAATCGTAACTCTCGCCGATCTGGCCGCGAGCGATCTTGCGTAGCGGCACCGTCTTCGGCAGCGGCGTGTCCGTCAGCATGAAGTCCGTCGGGTGTTTGTACGACGCAACATCACTCTGCTGCGTGGTCATCTCCTCATGGATAACACTTCGCACGTTCTCGACCGTGAGCGGCCGCGTGCCGAGCTTGGCGATGATCTCTTCGCGATTTGGGTAGATCACCGCCCACGCCTGGGTCTTGCCGCGCACCTTCCGAGCGATCACGGCGATGTCCTCGATCGCGGTGCTGCGCTGTAGCTTCTCTTCGATCTCGTCCGGATGCACTTTCTCGCCCGAATCGAGCACGATCACGAACTTGCTGCGCCCCGTGATCCAGAGATTCCCCTCGTCGTCGATGCGCCCGACGTCGCCGGTGCGCAGCCACTCACCCACCTTGGCGATCGCCGTCGTCTCATCTGACTGCCAGTAGCCGGGCGTGATGTTGTCGCCGCGCGCAACGATCTCGCCCTCGCCGTGCAGGTGCACGTAGAGTTCCTTCTCCGGCACATCGATTAACGCGATCTCGACGCCATCGAGCGCCGAGCCTACGGTGCCGAAGTGCTCCTCGTAGTAGTTCGACATGTAGAACTTGCGCGGACTCCAGCGCTGCACCGTCAGCACCGGCGCCGACTCCGTCAGCCCCCAACCCTGGATGATCGGGATGCCGAGCCGCGCGAACTTCAGCGCCATCTGCGGGTTGAGCGCGGCGCCGCCGCTCACGACGAAGCGCAGGCTCCCGCCGAGCCGCTTGTGCAACTCGCGGAATACGATGCGCCCGATGTTGATGCCCGTCCGCTGCTTCGTCGCCTCGACGATCCGCAGCCCCTTCTCGAACGTGTCAAGACGCCCCTGCACTTCGATGCCATGGACGATATTGCGATACATCACGTCGAACAGCGCCGGCACGCCGATCAGCAGCGTCGGCTTGATCTCCGCCATCCGATCGCGGATCCGCCGCAGATCGTTCTCGAACGTCACTTCGCCGCCGACCGCTGGCGCGACCGCGACGGTTACGGTGAAGGGGAATGCGTGGTGCATCGGCAGCACCATCACAAGGCGATCGCGCTCGTTGAAGGGGATCGAGAGCCGGATCGAGCGCATGTTCGCCATGAAGTTGCGGTGCGTCAGCATCACGCCTTTCATGCCGCCCGTCGTCCCCGACGTGAAGACGATCGACGCCAGATGATCCGGCTCAATGACCCGCGAGCCGAGTCGCAACCGGCTCTCCGCCGTCGCGCCCGATTCGACGTCATCAAGCGTGGTCAGCGTTCGCGCGTCACGAGAGAGAGTTCCCGGCACGACGCTGCTTTCCGGCGCGTCGCCCATCACGATCATCGTCCGCACGCCGGGCATGCTCTCATCAAAGCGCGGTAGCGCCTTGGCGCTGACGAAGGCGAACTTCGCGCCCGATCTCTCGACCATCTCGCCGACTTCTCCCGGCTTCAGGTCGAAGTAAATCGGCACCGCCACCGCGCCGGAGCAGGTGATCGCGTAGTACGCCAGCACCCATTCGACGCTATTCTCGCCGATGATCGCCACTCGGTCGCCCGGCTCAACGCCGAGCGCCACAAGACCGGCCGCGAGTTCGTAGGATCGCCGATACATATCGATGTGCGAGAATCGCTGCCACTCGCCGCGCGCCTTCTGCTGGAAAGCGATCTTGTCGCCCCACGTCCGTCGCGCGTCCTCCAGCATCCGCGGGAACGTCAGCGGCCCGCCATCGAGCCCGCGTTCAGAGTTGCCCGATTCAGCTTCGGCGGGCGCGCCCAGCAGTCGGATCTTGCCAAGTACCATCGTGTCGCATCTCCTGGCCTCGGGGCCACCTCGTCGATCCGTTGGCGTCCGCCGCCTGCTTCAGTATGCGCGCCGGCGATTCGACTTCGCTTTGAGTCGCCGCTCATGCAAGTATAGGCAGCGTCTCAGTTGCGCGGGACATATGTTCTGTCAACATCCCGTCGCATTCCGCACCGATCGTTCGATTGATGCTAGCGATCGGTTCATCGATCGAGGCAGGTACGAATGAACTATTTCCGGCGCGCCTGCGCTCGCGATGCGTTACGCGCGCTTCGCCACGTACGCATCGATGATCTCATGGAGACGCGATCGCCCGAAACTCTCTCCGTGCCCCGGATGCACGACCTCGACGGGCAGCGCACGCAACCGCAACATCGTCTCGACGTACGCGCCGACGTTGGCGCCGGGTATCTCGTCGAGCAGTAACCCGTCGTACACCGCGTCGCCCGAGAACAAGATGCCCGTCGCCGCGTCCCACAGCCCGATGCTTCCCGGCGAGTGCCCCGGCAGATGCAACACATCGAGGCGTCGATCGCCGAGATCGATCACCGAGCCGTCGTCGAGCAACAGCGTGGCAGTGGTCGGGCGAACGCAGTACGCAGCCGCGTCGAATCGTTTCCACGGATGACGGGTGATCAGCTCGTCACCGTCGCCCTCGACAATGCCGAGCATTGCGCGGAACTCTGGCGGCAGGTCAGCGACGAGGAGGGTGGCGAAGCCGGGCGTTTCTAACCCCGGAGCCTCGAGGCGATGAATCGCGCGTTCCGGCCATTCGTCCATCCCGCCGATGTGATCGTAATGGGCGTGTGTCGCGACGGCGAGCGGGTCGCGAGCGAATAGATCTCCGGCCGCGTCGTACAGCAGCTCGATGCCGAGGCCGGTATCGACGAGCAGATCACGATTGCTTCCGCGGATGTGCCAGAGATTCGCGCTGATCGCCGGGTGGACGTACGGTTCGGTGAACCGCGTGATCTGATCATCGATCCGTGTGCGCGCGAACCAACTCGCTGCGGTGCTGCTCATAGCCACTCCTACCCGGTGCCTACGCGGCCCGCCCTATCGCGTCCCGAAGTCGAACCCGCGCCCGCGCTGATACTCGCGCAGGATCAGCCGAGCCACCGTCGACCGATGCACTTCATCCGGGCCGTCGTAGATGCGCGCGAAACGCGCATGCCGGTACATTCGCTCCAGCGGGAAGTCGCTCGTCACGCCCGCCGCGCCGAAGACCTGGATCGCACGGTCGATCGTGTTGTGCAGCATCTTCGCGCCTACGACCTTGATCAGCCCGATCTCGATTCGCGCCGGATCGCCGGCGTCCATCTTCTGCGCCGCGTGCAGCGTCAACAGGCGGCTCGATTGAATCTCCGCGGCCGTCTCGAAGATCATCGCCTGTATCTGCTGCTTCTCGCCCAGCGGCGAGCCGAACGCGACGCGGCTGTTCGCGCGCTCGCACATCAGGTCGAACGCCCGCTGCGCCTGTCCGAGCCAGCGCATGCAGTGGAAGATCCGCCCCGGCCCCAACCGCTGCTGCGAGATCAGGAACCCCTGACCGCGTGGTCCGAGCAGATTCGCGCGCGGGATGCGGACGTTGTCGTACGCCACCTCGCAGTGGCCGCCCATCATCCCCATCACCGGTACTTCGCGGATGATGTTGTATCCCGGTGTGTCGGTCGGCACGACGATCATGCTGAACGCAGCGTGCGCCGGCACGTCGTCCTCCTCAGTCCGGCACATCACCGTCGTATAGGCGGCGCGATTGGCGCCTGTCGTGAACCACTTGCGCCCGTTGATCACCCAGTCATCGCCATCCAGCACCGCGCGCGTTTGCAGCTGCGTCGGATCAGAGCTCGCGACCGTCGGCTCCGTCATCGCGAAGCTGGGGAAGATCTCGCCGGCGACGAGCGGCGCCAGGTACTTCTCCCGCCACTCCGGCGACGAGTGTAGATTGAGCATGATCGAGTCCTGCAGCGAGTGTGTACCGAGACACACCTGCGCGAACTCCGACCGGCCGACGACTTCGTTCACGTACACGTAGTCCATGAACGGCATCCCCTGCCCGCCGATCTCCTTCGGATGCCCGAGCGCCCACAGTCCCGCGTCCTTCGCCTCGCCCATCAGCCGGCGCATCGTGTCGCGACTCTCGCCCTCGTCACGGCTCTCCAGCACATGTTCCACGGGATAGATGCGCTCTTCGATGAACGCCTGCACCCGCTCCCGAATCGGCCGCACGCTCTCCGGAATCTCAAACGACATGTACGGATCCTTTCTAGTCGATGCACGCAAACGTTCAAGGCCACGGGCTCAGCTCGGCCTAGGGTTCAATCAGAAATGTTAGACCAATGACGATGATGACCAGCGGAACGAGGACGACGACGAGCTCTGTCGCTCGCCTCTGGTTGGCGACGGCGTTCTTGGCCCCGAACCGGGCACCAAAACGTGCCCATCGTCCGTTTGTCTGCTCGTCCAACCATCGCAGCGGTCCCCGCTTCCACAGCAACAGGCCGCCGAACAGAATGATCGACACGCCGAATACATATGAGCGCGTCCTGCCTCCGGCGATGAACGCGAGGTTCTCGAACATCTACCCGAGCGCCGATCGCGGCACGGACTGATACCGCACGATCGGCTCAAAGAAGTCGAGCACCGTGCGATCGTCCGACGTGATCCCGCGCTGCGGCCGATCGCCCAGCCGCGTCTCAATGAACCGCCGCGCCACGATCGCCTTCCGCGCCGAGTCCTTGTTCGCCAGCTCCCACACCGCTTCTTCGATGAGCAGCGCTGCCTGCGTCACATCGGCCATGTAATTCGCCAGCCGCCGCGCCTGCAACAGCCGCAGATCCTGCGGCGCCCGCTCCAGCCAGGCGATCGCCTCCTTCACATCATCGACCGCGCGCCCCACCTGCGATGCCGCCGACGAGAGCGACGGATGCTCGGCGCCCCCCAGCGCCTGCTCGATGCGAGCGAACAGCGCCTCGTCGGCGTGCTCCTTCGTCATCGCCCGCAGCACATCGAGGCAGATGATGTTCTCCGTGCCCTCCCAGATCGTGTGGCACTGCGCATCCCGCAGCTGCCGCGCCACCGGCCAGGTCTCGATGTAGCCGTTGCCGCCGTGAATCTCGACCGCCTGCGACGCCAGCTCGACGCCGCGGCGAGTGCAGCGCAGCTTCGCCAGCGGCACGAGGATCCGATACAGCCGCCGCGACTCGGCATCCTCGCGCACACCCGCTTCCGCTGCCTCGAACGTGATCGCGCATCCCGCTTCGACCTCTGTCGCCATATCGACGAGCGTCTCTCGCACGAGCGGGAAGTCGGCGATCCGCTGCCCGAACGCCGTCCGGTGATGCGCGTAGATCGCCGCCTCGAGAAAGCTCCGCCGCATGATGCCGAGTCCCATCACGGCGACGCCGAAGCGCGATCCCTGCACCATCTCCATCATGCGATTGAGTCCGCGGCCATCGCGCGCGCCGGTGTCGTCCGTCGAACGCTCGGCGCCCATCAGGTACGCCTCGGCGTCCTCAAAATCAACTTCGCCCGTCGGCACGGCCTTCGTGCCGAGCTTGTCTTTCAGGCGCCGAACATGGATGCCGTTGCGGCCGCCGTCACGTCGCTTCTTCGGTATGAGAAACAACGCCAGCCCCGGCAGTCCCTCGTCCGCGCCTTCAGGCCGCGCCAGCGCCAGTATCGCCGCCGCATCGAGATTCGAGCAAAACCACTTTGATCCGGCGACGCGCCACGTGCCGTCCACGGCCTTGCGCGCGCCGCACTCGCTGCTCGCGAGATCGCTGCCGCCCTTGATCTCCGTCATGAACATCGCGCCGTCCCAAGCCTCGCTGAAATCCATCGTTGTGAGGTGCGGCAGGAACTCGTCGCGGATCTCCGGTGGCGCGTGCCGATCGATGATGCCAGCGGCGCTGCTCGTCATGCCGATCGCGCACAGCATCCCCGTCTCCGCCTGGCACAGGAAGTACGAGAAGCCGGTGTTGACGACGGGCGGTAGGTGACCCGCGCGGGTTCGCCGCACCTCATCCGTCCAGCGCAGCCCGATAAAGCCGTTCTCCCACAGATCGCGCTTCGTCGCGATCGCCCCCGGATGATGCACGACCTCATTCACTTCGTTGCCCCAGTGGTCGTACTTCTCCAGCCGCGGCGGATTCTTGTCCGTCATCTCCGCCCGCTCCGCTACCGGCCCGCCAATGACACCGCCCATGCGCCGCAGATGCTCCTCCGCGAACGCGCGATCGCCCGGCGCCGCCAGCCGCTCCACAAGCCGCTGCAGATTCGGATCGACGTCGTACCAGTTCAGCCCGATCGCGCTCTCGATCGCCTCGTAGTCGATGCCGTCGCTCGTCTTCGGCCGCGTCTCCGTCGTCATACCCCACCTCGCGAGAATCCTGCTGTGGCGAGATCGTAGCAAGGTTTCGCCGCTCACGGGCGCGTGTTAGAACGCAGCGTGTCCGCACTCGCAGGCCTCACGATCATCGACACCACCGAGGGCGTGGCCGGCGGCTACTGCACGAAGCTTCTCGCGGGCTTCGGCGCTGACGTCCTCAAGATCGAACGCCCGCGCGTCGGCGACGCGCTACGCCGTGCCGGCCCCTTCCTCGACGATCTCCCGAACGTCGAGACGTCCGCCCTCCACCTCCACCTCAACACCGGCAAGCGCAGCGTCACGCTCGACGTCACCTTCGCCACCGGCCGACACCTCCTCCGCGTGCTCGCATCAACCGCTGATGTCCTGATCGCGCCGGACGCAGATCTCATCCGCGACGTGACGAGCGCGCTGCCGCCGGGCCCCCGGCCGCTCACGGTCTCAATCACGCCGTTCGGCGCGACCGGCCCCCACGCAGGCTGGCGCGCGACCGACCTCATCGCCCACGCCGCCGGCGGGTATCTCTCGATGACCGGCGATCTCGATCGCGAGCCCGTGCGTCCGTACGGGCATCAGTCCGAGTACCAGGGCGGCCTCCACGCCGCCCTCGGCATCGTCGCAGCGCTCGCCGCCGGCGAGCATCCTGATCGCGCGCCGATTGAGGTCGACGTCGCGATCGCCGAAGCGTCGACGTTCCTCACTGGGGCGGCGCTCGCGCGCTCCGCAATCTTCGATCGCGAGTCCGCCCGCAATGGCCCGCGCCCCGTCGGCTTCTCCGACAAATATCTCTATCCCTCGACCATCCGCCCCTGCCTCGACGGCCACGTCTACACTCATCGCCACAATCGCTTCCCCGATCTCCTCGCCGCCCTCATGCAGGAGCCGCGACTCGCCGATCGAGATCTCCTCGCGTCGCCGCTCGGCCACGCCGACGAGACCGACGCGCTGATGGATCGATGGCTCGCGTCGCGCGACAAGTGGCGCGCCGTCGCGGAGGCGCAAGAACTGCGGGTGCCCTTCACCGAAGTCCTCGATCCCGGCGAAGTCGTCGACGACCGCCTCCGGCAGCTCACCGCCCGAAACTTCTTCACCGACGTCGCGCACCCGGTCGCCGGCGTCGTCCGCCAGCCCGGCGCGCCCGTCCTCATGCCCGCGTCGCCGTGGCAGACCCGCCGCGCTCCGCTTCTCGGCGAGCACAACAACGACGTCTATCGCGGTCAACTCCGCCTCAACGAACGCGAGATGACACGACTCGTCGCTGCGGGCGTCATATGACTGGCGAACGATTGAACGATCCGAAACCGCGGCGCGAAGCGCCTCTCGCCGGCGTTCGCATCATCGACCTCACCGTCGCGATCGCCGGCCCCGTGGCAACGCAGCTTCTCGCCGATCTCGGCGCTGACGTCATCCGCATCGAGCCGCCGTTCCCGCGCCCGCTGCACGTCGATATAGCGCCCGCGCGCAGCGACGCGGCCGGCGCGCCGTCGTACAACCGCATCGTCAGCTACAACGATCTGCAGCGTGGCAAGCGCGCGATCACGCTCGACCTAGCGCGCCCCGCCGGCCG
Organism: Dehalococcoidia bacterium; assembly: GCA_038211505.1. Classification (GTDB taxonomy): domain Bacteria; phylum Chloroflexota; class Dehalococcoidia; order DSTF01; family JACRBR01; genus JBBQVO01. The sequence continues at coordinate 8,695 of JBBQVO010000057.1, forward strand.
CGATCTCCTGCTGCGTCTCGTCGAGACCAGCGACGTCGTCGTCGAGAACATGTCACCGCGCGTACTGCCGTCGCTCGGCCTCGCCTACGCCGAACTGCGCGCGCATCGGCCCGACATCATCCTCGTCTCGATGCCCGCGTTCGGCGCCACGGGGCCGCTCCGCGATCGCGTCTCCTACGGCCCCGGCATCGACGCAATGAGTGGCCTCTCCCATCTCACCGGCTACCCCGATCGCGGCCCGATGCAGCCCGCCAACTACTACTGCGACTACAACGCCGGCGCCCTCGCCGCCTTCGCGACGATCGCCGCGCTCCGCCACCGCGCCCGCACCGGCGGGGGCCAGCACGTCGAATGCGCGATGCTCGAAGGCGAACTCCAATGCGTCGGAGAAGCGCTCATGGACTACGCGATGAACAACCGGACCCGGCATCGCGCTGGCAATGCCCACCCGACGATGTCCCCGCACGGCGTCTACCCCGCGGCCGCCGACGATCGCTGGTTAGCGATCGCCTGCGAGACCGACGCCCAGTGGCGGTCGCTCTGTGACGTGATGCGCGAACCGGCGCTCGCAGCGAGATATGCCGACGTCGTCTCGCGTGTGCGAGCGCGCGATCTGGTCGATGCCGCGGTGTCGGTGTGGACCTCCACGCAAGACGACGCCGTGGCGACGGCGGCGGCGCTGCAGGCTGTCGGGGTGCCGGCGGCGGCCGTGAATCGAATCAGTGATCTGTTCGACGAGCCGCAGCTCCGCGCGCGCTCGTACCTCCGCTCGGCTTCGCATCCGGAAGCGGAGGCGATGCCGTTCACGCGCCCCGCATTCGCCTTCACGTCGCTCCCCCAAACGTCGTCCCGACCTGCGCCAAAATACGGCGAACACAACACCGAGATTCTCCGCAATCTCCTCGGATTGACGGAAGAAGAGATCGCCACGCTCGCCGCCGACCGCGTCATCGCCCACGAACCACCATCCCGCTAACCACACTGGAGCGCGCGCGTTTAGGCGACGCGCCAGTCGTGGCCGGTTTGGCGGTCGGGGGTCGGGGGTCCGCGTTACCCTTTGCTGTTTGCTGTTCACATCGAACCGCGAACTCGCGCGTCACCAACTCATCGGCCGAGGCGTCTGCATCACTTCCGGCTGCTGCTCCCACATCGTCCCCGCCGTCAGCCCGCCGTCGACGACGATCGCCTGCCCGGTGACGAACGTCGACTCGTCGCTCGCCAGCCACAGCGCCGCGTTCGCGATATCCGCGCCCTCGCCGCCCCGCGGGATCGCCTGGAACCCCGCAAGCCCCATCCGCACCATCTCGATGGCTTCCGGTCCACCACCGCCGATGCCGCTCGCCAGCAGCGGCGTCGCGATCCCACCCGGACAGATGCAGTTGACCCGCACGTGATGCGAACCTAGTTCGAGCGCCACCGATCGCGTCAGATTGACCACCGCCGCCTTCGCCGCGCTGTAGATGTGCGGCCCGTAGCCGCCGCGCAACCCGGCGACGCTCGCCGTGCTGATGATGCTGCCGTGCCCCTGCCGCTTCATGATCGGCGCCGCGTGCTTCATCCCCAGAAACACGCCGCGCAGCAGCACGTTCATCGTCAGATCATACTCGTCGACTGGCGTGCTCTCGATCGGTCCGACGGCGCCGGCGAACCCCGCGTTGTTGAACATGCAGTCGAGCGACCCGAACTCTTCGATCGCCCGCGCGACGGCCGCCTTCACGCTGTCCTCGTCCGCAACATCCGTGTGCTGAAACACCGCCGCGCCACCGAGCGTGTCCGCCAGCGTATGCCCCTTCGCATCCTGCACATCAGCGATGACCACCCGCGCCCCCTCATCGACGAAGCGCCGGACAGTCGCTTCGCCCATGCCGCTGGCGCCGCCGGTGACGATCGCGACTTTGCCGTTCAGACGATCCATATGAGTAGCTCCTGGCAGATAGCAGATAGCACCTAGCGGATAGCAGGTCACGAGCGGGCGTCCGGCGCGACCGCCGCGCTAGCGAGTTGGCGACTTCGCCGACTTCAGATCTGTTCTCAGTTTCACGATGAAGGAAGACAGCATCTTCTGAATCTCAACGACCTCATCAGTCCTCCTCCGGTACGCAGCCGGCGTTAGGAATCCAAGGTCGTGTGTCAGAAGAAGTTGGTAGTCGACCTCCGACGCCGATCCCATCGCGATCTGCAGCTTCTGCCGCAGCTCGGCATCGGTACCCAATCCGCATCCTTCCGCGATGTTGATAGCGATCGAGCTGGCAGCTCGTCGAATCTGCCTCGTCAGACCATACGCCTCGGCCGCCGGAAAGCCTGGCGAATTTTTATAGATGGCAAGAGTGAATGCGTGCGCCTTCTCCCAAACCTTCAAATCCTTGTACCGACGCAAGAGGCTCCCTCCAATCGCGGCGATGCCAATCGCTCGTCCGACAGCGACCATGTGCGAACGAACCCGGCTAGCCGCTATCCGCTATGCACCTACATGTATTGCCCTCCGTTGGGGTTGAACTGCTGGCCCGTGATCCAGTCGCCCTCTGTCACGAGATATCGGACGAACGATGCCACCTCATCCGGACGCCCGAAGCGCCCGAGCGGGATCGCCTTCAGCAGCGTTGCCTTCACCTCATCGCTCAGCGCGATCACCATGTCCGTCTCCACGAACCCAGGGCACATCGCGTTCACGGTGATGTTGTTGCGCGCCAGCTCCTTCGCCGCAGACTTCGCAAATGCGATCAGCCCCGCTTTCGCGGCCGCGTAGTTCGACTGCCCGGCGTTCCCCATCTGCCCGATGATGCTAGACATAACAATGATGCGGCCGTAATTCCGCTCCGTCATGTGCGGAATCGCCGCCGACGTGCAGTAGAAGGCGCTGTTGAGATCGGTGTTGATGACCTCATTCCACTCTTCCACCGACAACCGCTTCAGCGTCCGGTCGCGGTTGACGCCGGCGTTGTTAATCAGGATGTCGATCTGTCCATACGTCTCGATGGTCTTCTCGATCAGCGCCTTGCAATCATCAGGGTGGCCGACGCCGGCTCGCACGGCGATCGCCCGCCCGCCCTTCGACACAATCTCGCCGACAACCTGTTCTGCCGGCTCCGGGCTCTGGAAATAGTTGACGACCACTGCCGCCCCTTCACGAGCCAGCTCCTCCGCGCACGCCCGGCCAATCCCGCGCGATGCCCCCGTGACGACGGCAACCCGTCCTTCAAGTCGCTTCTCCGCCATGAAAATCCTCCTCAGCCCTAACCGCGCGTACGCGGGCATATCTCTCCGACGGGCGGACTGTACAAGATTCCTGAATCTCGAAGTAGACGAACTCGCAGAGACGCCCCCGCCACGGCGAGCCGCACCGGGATTCCGAGGTAGTCCAGACATCGAAGCGTTGGATCTCAAATCCCCTTCCCGCGTCGGGAAGGGGGCAGGGGGTTAGGTTCCGCGTGAGGCGCCGATCATCATCACTCTTCAGGTGACCCGTCCGAATTTGTTGGAGCGTCAACGTCTCGACTCCGGTGGCGGGTAGCTTCCATCGCCATGCGAGCTACCTTCAATTGATCTAAAGAATTTCCAATATGCGTCTGAAACGTCAAAATAGGTACATTTTGTACACCATTTTCCATTGACAGCGAGTCCGTAGAAAACTTAGGATCGCGCTCGTGACGGCTCGGGGGCGGTTCTCAGCCGCCGCCCTCGGGTCGCATTTCCCCGCCAGGTAAACACAGGAACACTGCGCCATCGCCACCCCCAGTGCGATAGCGCGTCCTCCGCGACGAACCGTGTCGTGGAGTCATGGTTCGATCGCGTGCGATTGAACCCAATATCGATTGATGCTCCGCGCCTCGCGGGGCGCCAGGGTCGCCGGTCCGGTTCGGGGGAGTCTGACCGGCGGCCCGTCCCTTCACGGCATCCCCCGGTTCGATCCGTGCCGTCACACACTGCAAGATGCAGAAAGGGCTGTCCACATGCGTCGTACGCTTACGTTCCTCGTACTGCTCCTATCCGTCGTAGCGTCAACACTAGTCATAACGAACAATCACCACGTCAGCGCGTCATCGCCCGTCGTCGTCGGTCCAGGCAATCTCGTCGCCTCGACCGCGCCGGACGGTTGGTACTTCTGGAACGACAAGAACGACATTCCCACCGGCAGTCCGGGCGAACTCGTAGCCGGCCCGGCGACGCCTCCGCTCGGCACCGGCAGCGTCCGGCTTGGCCCGCTGACCGATAACGGCGCGACGGCTGCCGGTCACTCGACCATCGCGACGAACAAGTACTTCGGCACGGCGCTCTCCAACCTCACGTCGCTGTCCTACTCGACCTTCCAGCCCGGCCCAACGCTGGCCATCGCTGTCCAGTTCGACGTCCGCTACCGCACCGCGGACACGGCGTACGGCGGCCGCCTCGTCTTCGAGCCGTACCAGAACGGCGCCGTGACCGTCGGCTCCGGCTGGCAGAATTGGTCGCCGCTCGCAGGCATCTGGTGGGCCAGCAAAACCAACGCCGCCGGCACCGGCGGCGCGCAGGTCGTCGCCCTCCCGGCAGGAAATTGCGCGCAGGCGTCGCCTTGCACCTGGGCCCAGATCAATGCCGCCTTCCCGGCCGCCGCGATCTACGGTCGCTTCCTCTTGAAGGCCGGCTCCAATTGGAACGGCTTCGACGGCAACGCTGACAACCTCACGGTCGGCGTCAGTGGCGTCAACACAACCTATGACTTCGAGCCTCAGTGCTCGACCACCTGCTACGTCCGGACCGACGGCAGCGATGCCAACACCGGACAGGCCGACACCCCCGCCGACGCCAAAAAGACGATCCAGGCGGCCGTCAACGCCGTCTCATCCGGCGGCACGGTGCACGTCGCGTCGGGCGCCTACGTTGAGAACGTCACGATCACGACGCCGCTCACGCTCGTCGGCGCCGGCGCGGCGACGACCACGGTGCGTCCCGCGGTCTCGAATCCCAACTGCGGCGGCGGAGGCGGCGGCTCGCTCTGCGCCGGCGGCAGCAACATCATTCTCGTGCAAGCGAACAACGTGACCATCCACGACATCGGCCTCGATGGTGACAACACGAGCATCACCAGCGGCGTCGTCGTTGGCGGCGCCGATCTCGACGCGCGCAACGGCATCATCACGAACCACCTCGCCGGCGCCTTCAACAACCTCGTCGTGCACGATGTCACGATCAAGAACATCTTCCTGCGTGGCATGTACGCCTCGAGCGGCGGCACGTTCGACTTTAACCACGACACGATCCAGAACGTCCAGGCCGATCCGGCATCCATCGCCATGTTCAACTTCGGTGGCGCCGGTCTGATGACCGACAACAACGTCTCCGATGCCAACGACGCCATCAGCTCGAACCACTCGCGCGGCGTCCAGTACCTGAACAACGTCGTCACCAACTCGTCAAGCGGCGTCCACACGGACAACGCCGGCGACGGCGGCGGCACGCCTGACCTCATCCAGAACAACACGATCACCAACAGCCCCGCGGGCGGCTACGGCATCTGGGTTTTCGTCCCCTACATCGCCCCGACCTTCACGCAGAACACCGTCACCAACGTCGAAGTCGGCATCGCTGACTTCGGTCAGGGCGCGCCCGTGACGACGATCTTTAGCGACAACAACATCAACGGCCAGAACAAAGCCAACAGCATTGGCGTCGCCATCACGACCGACCAGCTCGGGTTCGGCGCCCAGAACACGTCGGTCTCGCTGACCGGCAACATCATCGCCAACAACGTCGAAGGCTTCGACATCAACGCTGACCCGTCCGTGACCGCGACGGTCAACGCATCGAAGAACTCCATCTCCGGTAACACCGGCCCCGGCGCCACGACGAGCGGCACAGGCACGCTCGCCGTTGACCTCCGCCAGAACTGGTGGGGCAACGCCAGCGGCCCGACCGCCGGCAGCAACCCCGGCGGTACCGGCGACTCCGTCGTCACCGCCGCCGTCATCTACAGCCCGTGGCTTGGCATTGGCGTCGACGCTTCACCGTCGATCGGCTTCCAGGTCACCTCGCCGATGACCTGGGTCGTCGGTCCCGCCGTCTGCGGCGCGACCTGCATCCAGGCCGCCATCGATGACGCCGCCAACGGCGACGAAGTCGACGTCAGGACCGGCACCTTCCCCGAGCACGTCATCGTCAACAAATCGATCGTCCTCACCCACACCTCGATGCCGATCATCGATGGCGGCGGCTCCGGCGACGTCGTCACCGTCACGGTGCCGAACGTCACGGTCGACGGCTTCGAGATCCGCAACGGCACGAACGGCATCGTCGTCACATCGGCCAACAACGCCACCGTGAAGAACAACAACATTCACAACTTCACGTCGGCCGGCCTCCGCGCCACCTCATCGACGGGCGCGAACTACAACACCAACACGATCACGGGCCCCCACGCCTTCTCCTGCGTCGGCGGATTCTGGGGCATGCAGGTGCAAGACGTCAGCGGCACCCTGAACGCCAACATCGTCAGCGGCATCGGCAACGGCATCACCAGCGGCTGCCAGGAAGGCCGCGCCATCGAGGCCGACGGTGCCGGCACGTTGCAGATCACGAACAACAACGTCAGCCAGTACCAGAAGAGCGGCATCATCGTCCGCGACGCCGTCGCATCGACGATCAGCGGCAACACGACGGCTGGCGAAGGCGCCTCCGCCATCATCGCCGCCAACGGCATCACCATCACGTCAACCGGTTCGACGCAGATCACCGGCAACCACACGAGCGCTCACCGGTACACGCCGGAGAGCGACTTCTCGTGCGGCATCCTCTACTTCCCCGCCGGCAACCCGGCGTCCAACGCGCTCACCGTCAGCGGCAACGACTCGACCAACGATGAGGTCGGCATCTGCGCCACGAACGGCACGTCGACGGGCGCCGTCAGCCCGTCGATCACGGGCAACGTCATCACGCACCACAGCCAGCAGGGCATCAACGCCGACACGCTGACCAACGCCCTCATCGACAACAACACGATCGACGGCCAGGCCGGTGGCACGACCGCCACGCCCGGTAGCGATCCCGACACGGACACCCGCTACTACGGCATCTTCGCCGTCGACTCCTCCGGCACGATCTCCAACAACATCATCAAGGGGATCACGCACGGCCCGTCGAACGGCATCCAGAGTGGCGTCGGCATCCGCGTCACGGCCCGCGCCGGCAACGCGTCCAACGTCACAGTCAACCAGAACAACCTCAGCGATATCCAGAAGAACGCGATGGTGATCACAAACACCTACGGCGGCTCAGCGGTCAACGCCAACGTCACCAACAACACCGTCGCCGGCAACGGCCCCGTCGGCTACATCGCACAAAACGGCATCCAGGTGTCGAGCGGCGCGTCGGCCACCGTCTCCGGCAACAACGTCAGCGGCTACGACTACACGCCGACGACCGTCGCCGCCATCGGCGTGCTAGTGTTCGATGCCGGCGCCGTGACCGTTTCGAACAACGTCATCCATGACCTCATGGAAGGCATGTACGTCGAGAACACCCAGAACGTCATCGTCTCCGGCAACAGCTTCACGAACTACCGCGACACCGCCATCGTCACCCTGCTCGGCAGCAGCAACGGCGCCTACAGCGGCAACACGCTGCTCGGCAAGCCCGGCTCCTTCGGCATCTACGTCGCCGACAACTCGACGAATAACGCGTTCACCACCAGCGCCATCCGCAACAACCAGGACGGCATCACGGTCGACTACACCGGCTCCGGCGCGCCGACCGGCAACACGTTCCACCAGAACTGCATCGCCGGCAACACGACCAGCGGCTTCACGACCGTGGGCACGCAGGTCGGCGGCGCCATCGACGCCACGAACAACTGGTGGGGCCGCGTCAACGGCGCCAACCCGCCCGGCAACGGCGACGTCATTACGCCGCCCGCGACCATCAACGCCACGCCGTTCCTCACAGCCGCCGTCGCTGGCTGCCCGACGCCCGCCGACGGTGATGGCGACGGCATCAACGACCCGGTCGACAACTGCCCGACCGTCTTCAACCCCGACCAGAAGAACCTGAACGGCGAAGTGCTTCTCCTTCCGAAGCCGTCACCGGTGTTCAACGACGCCACCAACCCGTCGGCCGACAAGGTCGGTGACGCTTGCGACCCCGACATCGACGGCGACGGAATCCCGAACGCGCAGGAGTCCGCGCTCGGAACCAGCCCGTACGTCTGGGACACCGACGGCGACCGCGTCAACGACGGCACCGAGGTGAAGTGCGGTTCCAACCCGCTCGTCGCCACGAGCACGCTTACCGGCACCGACACCGATCACGACGGCCTGCCGGATTCCTGCGAAACGCTCTACGGCACGAACCCGCTCGTCGCCGACACCGATGGCGACGGCGTCCGCGACGGCGTGGAAGTGAAGTACTGGATGAGCAACCCGCTCTCTCAGGACACCGATGGCGACGGCTGCGGCGACGCTCGCGAGATCGCCACCGTCGATGGCAACCGCACCGTGAACTCGACCGACCTCTTCCTGGTCGCGTCCCACTTCGGCCAACTCGCACCCGAGTTCCGCCCCTACGACTCCGATGGCAACGGCGTCATCAACTCGACGGATCTCCAGTTCGACGCCAGCCACTTCGGCGGCTGCAAGGTCCCGTAGCCGCAACGTCCGCGGATAACCAGAAGGGGCTCGTCACACCGACGAGCCCCTTCTGCTTAATTCCCCTCAGCCGCAAGCGGTC
>JBBQVO010000058.1:0-17374 GCA_038211505.1 Dehalococcoidia bacterium
CGAGGAGGTACTGTACGGCTCGATCCGCGCCCGCTGCTCGATCCCGGAGTATCTGGCCGCGCTGAAGGACGCCGGAGTCGGCAGCCTGCCGGGGACATCCGCCGAGATCCTCGATCAGGAGATCCGGGACCAGATCTCGCCCGGGCGCATCACGAAGGATCAGTGGATCGAAGTCGTGACGTCGGCGCACAAACTTGGCATTCGCACGACCTCTACGATCATGTACGGGCACGTCGAGACGCCACGGCACGTGGCGGCGCACATCGGACTGCTGCGCGACATCCAGCGCGAAACCGGCGGCTTCACGGAGTTCGTGCCGCTGAGCTTCATCGCGTCGGAAGCGCCGATGTACGCGAAGAATCTCGTGCCGGGCATTCGTTCCGGCGCGACCGGCGCCGAAGTGATGAAGATGTACGCGGTGTCGCGGATCATGCTCAACAACTGGATCCCGAACATCCAGGCGTCGTGGGTGAAGGAGGGGCCGAAGCTGGCCCAGATGGCGCTCAACGCCGGCTGCAACGACTTCATGGGCACGCTGATCAACGAGAGCATCAGCACATCTGCCGGCGCGATCTACGGCCAGCGCATGGCGCCGCGCGAAATGCGGACGCTGATCCGCGAGATGGGCCGCATCCCCGCCGAGCGCAACACGCTCTACGGCATCAAGCGCACCTTCGGCCCCGACGAAGACGACCACTTCGATCCGCTCGATCTCGCCGACGGCAGCGACGAACGCTTCGGCTCATACACCAAGCTGACGCAGGCGCCGGAGTTCAAATTCGGCGACACCTACAAGCGTGCGGAGCCGGTGGGGTAGTTGAGGCAGCGAGGCGCTTGCGTTCGCGGGCCGGCCGGGAAACGGGCGATCCGCGGCGAACTTGTTCTCCGCGTCGCCGCCGTCACACACCGAGCCGCGCGCGCATCGCACGGATCGCCTCCCCAACCGCCTGATACGCCACCGGCGGCGTATCGCGGATCGAGAACCAGCGAACGTCATCGATGATGTCGGCGCCGCGCGGCTCACCGCCCAGGATGCGACAGACATACACGATCGAGATGATCCTACTGTCCGCAAATGCGTCCTCGAATACGCCGACCAGCTCTCCTACTTCGACCTGAACCGCCATCTCGCGCAGGCACTCGCGCCGGAGCGCGTCGTGCAGCCGATCCTCCGCGTTGAGAAAGCCGCCCGGAAGATCCCACACAGTATCGCCCGCGATTGTTCTCCGCCCGAGCAGCATCTCCGTCTCAGATCCAGCGCCGCGAACGATCAGCGCCTCGATCGACGGCTTCAGGTTCAGCCACAACACGAACCCGCACGCGGTGCACACCGGATGCGGTGACGCGGGGTGCCCGACGTCGCGCACCTCCAACGAGCCTGCGCATCGCGGACAAAATCTCAGGTCGTTGGCCATCGCAACTCACTAATCACGTATCAGTGCGCGTGACGCTGCCGTCCGCGGCGGCCATTGCGAGGAGAGCGTTGTCGGATTGACTACGGCTGCTCAGCACCGGCGGCAATCGCCCCGCCAGAGTACAGGTACTCCGGGCTGAAATCGGCGCCGTTTGGCCAGACCACCGTCCCCAGTTGCTCATCGATTTCGACCCGTGCGAAGAACTCGGGATCCTTCAGCGGCTCGAACACCTCGCCGTAGAGCTCCCCCTCGACGTCAAGTGTGCGGACGAGGCCGTCAACGAACTGAACCTCCAGCACGTACGGACGGATCACACGGACGGAGCTCGCGGCCTGGTACGTCTTCATGCTCGTTAGTCTAGCGCCGTTTCCACATCTACGGCGGGAACGGCGCCTTGAGCAGCGTGTCGCCGTTGAGGACGTAGAACACGCCGAGACCCTCGTCGACGGCGACGGCGCGCAGATCCGTGAACGCCGGGCTGACGATCTGGCGCAGGAACGCGCCCTCCGGCGACGCGATGATGATCCGCTTGTTGCTGCGATCGGCGACGACGATGCGATTCGATCCCGGCAGCACCTGCATCGACGCCGGCGACGCCAGCGGTGTGTCGATGCCGGCAAGCGCGAACGGCGCCTCCGCCTTACCGACGAAGCGCCGGATGCCCTTCTTGGTGTCGAGCACATACACGTCCTGCCCAACAACCAGTTCGGTCGCGTTCGTGAGATCGGCCTGATCGAGCAGCGCCGTGCGCTCGCTGTCGAATCCGCCCTGGCCAGGCAGGTAGCGCCACACCTGGTTCTGCTTCACATCGAGCACATACAGGTTGCCGCCAGAGTTCGCGATCGCGTCCAGCGATCCGATCCCATCGGCGCCGCGCACGGCGAGCGGCAGTGTGCCGCGGTCGGAGAAGTAGGCGAACATCTGCCGCTTCTCGTCGAGGATCGTCAAACTCTGCGTTTGTTCTGACCAGCCGATCTGCGTCGGACGCGCAGCCGTTACGAAGCCTTCGAGCTCATTCTCGGCGAGAATCGTCTCCGGCGGCGTGCCGCCCTTCAGCGCGACGCGCAGCACGCGCTTGCCCTTCGCATCGAGAAAGTACGCGTGATCACCGCCCACGACGGCGCGCGTCACCGAGAGCGATCCCGTGACGTTCTGCGCCAGATCGGTGACGGGCGCGAAGTCCTTCACCTCAAACACAGCATCGAGCACGGCGACCGCCGACGTCACATCCGACTGCAGCGACACGACGTCGGCGCTGTCTTTGTGGATCTTCGATGCGTCCGTGAGTTTCAGCCGCGCCTCGCCGAGCAGCTGCCGTTTGAGACCCGGATCGCTCGTCGCCTGGGCGCGCGCGTTCGCCGTCCGCGCGTCCGCGACCAGCGTCGTGAACTTGGATTCGCGGCTCTCCTGCACGGATCCGGGCAGATACAGATACGCCAGCAAGCCGACAATCGCCAGCGCCGCCACGGCGAAGATCGCCAGCTTCGGAATCTGAAATTGGGGCAGCTGCATCGCGCCCGTCGTGCGCTTGTAGCTCGGCGTCGAGCTGTCGCCGCGGAGGCGCACGCCCGTCGCCGGCGGCGGCGAATTCGACTCCGCGATCTCACGCACCCGCTCGTGCGCCGGCTGCAACGGCGGCGCCCAGTCGCCGATCGAGCCCGCGGCCACGGACGCCATCGCCGGCTCGGGGCCGATGCCCGCGGGCGCTTCGACGAGAATGCCCGTCGTCGTTGCCGGCCGTAGGTCATCGACGATCGGCGCCGGTGCCGCAGCAGCGGCATCTCCGGCGCGCGTCAGGAAGTTCGGCGGTGTTTCCGTCGCTTCTTCAAAGCACGACAGCAGCACGAGCGCGAAGTCCGGACGATCGCGGCAGAGTAGATACAGCTCCGGCAGCGCGTCGTCGGGGCCGCGCCCGAGAATGCGCGCGATCGTGTCGTCGGGCGCGACTTCCGTGATCTGCGACGACGCGACGAGCAGCAGATCGCCCGGCGCGAGCTTGATCCGCGTGATGCGCGGCTCGAACTCTTCAGCGACGCCGAGCGCGTGTGCGAAGTCCGCATCGTGCGCGTGGATACGCCGCACGTCGCCGTCGGCACCGCGCACAAACGCGACGCTCGGCCCGATCTGCGCGAGATATGCGTCCGTGCCGCGCAGCGCGAGACATGTCGCGCCCGCGCCGACTTGATGCTCCGGCAGGCTGCGATGATTCCAGTCGCGGAGATGATCGTGCGCGGCGCGCAGCGCGCGTGTCAGCGCGCCGGTCAGCGACAACGCTTCTTTGTTGTACAACTGCGCGATCACGTCGACGAGCTGCGACGTGAACTCCGCGCTCTGCGGCGACGCCGGCTCGATGAGGATGTACAGCTCGTCGGCTTCTTCTTCCGGCCGCTGGCGAATCAGCGATCCGAGCCACGGGCCTTCTTCTTCGACGCCGTCCGCCCCGACGCAGAACCGCCCGACCCACGTCCGCACCGCCAATGAACCTCCGCTTAGCGCGCCAAAGGCCGCGCCCGAAATAACCAACCGTCATGACCACCGATCGGCCGCGCACACGAGCGTGACCGCCGTATGGCGCGACGCGGCACATCGCCGGTGGAAAGCGCCGAATGCCAACGCGCCGTAAAGTCTGAGATGCGTACGCGGATTCGAAAACCGCAACTGTGGCCCGAGCCAGTATACGACCGCGCTTTCGTCCACGCACCGCGACGTAATCATCGAAATGAGATGATTATGTTACGCCTCGGCACCCCGAACGTGGCACGGGCACTTCCGCCCGTTGATCGCAGACTCACGCGAGTACTAGCCGCAACAAACAATATGCCCGCCGTGAATGCGCCGCGTTGCCCGCGACACCGCGCACTCTTACGATGCGTGTGATGCGCACATGGATCACCGCCCTTCGCCCCGTCTCCTTCACCGCCTCCGTGATCCCCGTCCTTGTCGGCACCGCCATCGCCGCTGAGGACGAGTTTCATCCGCTGCTCTTCGTGCTGGCGCTGCTCGGCTCGATCGCCATCCACGCGGGCACGAATCTCGTCAACGACTACTTCGATCACGTGAAGGGCACCGACAACGCGGAGTCGCTCGGACAGAGCGGCGTTATCCAGCAGGGGCTGCTTTCGCCGCGCGCCGTGCTGATCGGCGGCATCGTGGCGTTCGCGATCGGCGCTGTCATCGGCATCGCCATCACGCTGATGACCGGATGGCCTGTGCTCGCGCTCGGACTGGCGAGCGTCGCCGCCGGATACTTCTACACCGCATCGCCGTTCTCGCTCGCCTATCGCGGCCTCGGCGAAGTCGTCGTGTTCGTGTTCATGGGGCCGGTGATCGTGCTCGGCGCCTACTTCGTGCAGACGCAGGCGTGGGCGTGGGAGCCGTTCGTCGCGTCGGTGCCGATCGGCCTGCTCGTCGCCGCGATTTTGCACGCCAACAACGTCCGCGACATCGACAACGATCGCAAGAACCACAAGTGGACGCTCGCCGCGCTCGCCGGCCGCCCCGCCGCCGACTACGAGTACATCGCGCTGATGCTCAGCGGCTACGCGGTGATCGTGATCATGGCGGCGCTCGGAGCAGCGCCGTGGCCCGTGCTGATCACGCTGATCACGTTGCCGCTGGCGCTGCGCATCGTCCGCTTCGAGACGAAGCAGACGTCGGCGCGCGCCCTCAACCTCGTCCTCGCCCAAACCGCCGGCCTGCACATGATCTTCGGCGCCCTCCTCGCCCTCGGCTTCGCCCTAGCCGTCTGGGCCGGCATCGGCTGATCCAGCGACGTTGTTGTAGGGGCGGTGCTCGCCGTGCTCTGGCGGAACGCGTAAAATCTCCTTGATGCCGACAACACCCGCACCTGATCCACGCGGCCCCGTGCTCGCCACCCATGGCATGGCCGCGTCCGAGCATCCGCTCGTCTCACAGACCGGCGTCGATGTGTTGCGGCGCGGCGGCAACGCATTCGATGCCGCGCTCGCGATGTCGGCGCTCCTTCCGGTCGTGAAGCCGTATCGCAGCCATCTCGGCGGCGACGCCTACATCCTCGCCTACCCCCAGAGCGAGGCGAAGGTCACGGCGATCTGCTCCGGCGGCAAGGCGCCGGCCGACGCATCGATCGATCAGTACGACGGCGTCATCCCGCAGCACGGCGGCAGCGCCTGCGCCATCCCCGGACTCGTCGACGCCTGGTCGGAGTTTCACGCGCGCTGGTGCACGATGCCCTTCGCCGAGCTGCTCGCGCCGGCCATCGGTTACGCGCGCGACGGCTTCCCGGCGTCGCGCGAGCTCTCCCTCACACTCTCCTACGCGCAGGGTCTCTTCTCGAAGTACACCGCGCTGCGCGATGTGCTCTGCATCGACGGGCGGCCGCCGCGATTCGGCGAGACGCTGCGACAGCCCGATCTCGCGAACACGCTGCAGTCGATCGCCGACGGCGGCCGCTCGGCGTTCTACGAAGGCGCGATCGCCGGGAAGATCGCGGCAGGCGTGCAGGCTGCGGGCGGACGCATGACGGCGAGCGATCTGGCGACGCACAGCGCCGACGTCCTCGATCCGCTTTCGACGGACTATCGCGGTTACACCGTGTACGAGACGCCGCCGAACTCGCAGGGTCTGATCCTCCTCGAAGAGCTGAACATCGTCGAGGGGATCGATCTTGCCGGCTGGGGACATCTCTCGCCCGACGCCGTGCACCACATGGTCGAGGCGAAGAAGCTGGCGTTCGAGGACCGCCAGCGCTTCGCAGGCGACGCCGCATTCGTCGAATTCAATCCGCAAATGCTGCTGACGAAGGAGTGGGCGGCGAAGCGCCGCAGCCAGATCGATCCGCGGCACGCGCGATCGTCGGCCGTCGCCGCCGCGACGCACGATACGACGTCGTTCGTCGTCGCGGATGCCGGCGGCAACGTCTGCTCGTTCATCCAGAGCATCTACGCGCACTTCGGTAGCGCGGTCGCCATCCCCGGCACGGGCATCATCATGAACAACCGCATGTGCGGCTTCTCGCTCGACCCGTCGCACCCGAACGCGCTCGCGCCCGGCAAGCGCACGATGCACACGCTCAACACGTATCTCGTATTCGACGGCGCCCGCCCGTACATCATCGGCAACACGCCCGGGGCCGACTTCCAGGTGCAGACGAACTTGCAGGTGATTACCGGCATCATCGACTACGGCCTCGACCCGCAGGCCGCGATCGATGCGCCGCGCTGGGGCGACACGCCGGCCGCCCTGCTCGTAGAAGACGACATGCCCGCCGAGACACAGCAAGATCTCGCCCGCCGCGGCCACAAGATCGACCCCCGCCCGCGCACGACTGCGCCGATGGGCCGCGCCCAAGCGATCGTCATCGATCGCGAGTCCGGCGCCATGATCGGCGGCAGCGACTCGCGGGGTGAGGGCCTCGCGGCGGGATGGTAGAAGACTCGAGCTTACGGAAAACACAAGCGCCTCTCATTGGGAAGGCGCGTGCGCTTGCTGGGCTGTAGACATCGGATGGTGACCGAATGAGCAGGTCGTTGTTGGACGATGCGTTTGCCCATCATGTTTGGGCGTCACTGCGGCTGATCGATGCGTGCCTCTCGCTCAGTCCTGCGCAGTTGGACGCCGCAGTCCCTGCGACCGACCGCTCGATTCTCGCGACGATGCGCCACGTCATCGGGAACGAGTCCTTCGAGCTCTTCGTCGCGAGTGGCGAACGCGGCACCTTCATCAGGGCGGATCGCATGGGGCTTGCGGAGCTGAGGGCTGTGATGGCGGACATCGGCGCCGGATGGTCGCGACTCCTCGACGAGGACATCGATCCGGACGCCGTGCTTCGTGAGGTCGACTCTGACGACGGGTACCAGAAGCATGCTCCGATGGGCATCCGTCTGGCGCAGACGCTGCACCACGGAACCGACCATCGGAGCCAGATCTGCACGGCGCTGGCAATGCTCGGTGTGGAACCGCCGGCTCTTGACGCGTTCAGCTTCGGCGTGCAGGATGGCCGCGTCGTCGAGGTGCCAGCGCGAACTCACCACATCGCCGGTCGTTAGGAAGCGCCGGACTGTTACGCTAACTGCAGAGGTGCAGCATGTCCGACGCAAAGTTTCACTTTTCGCCGCGGCCGAACCGTGCGGGCGAGATCGGGTGGCGGGAGTGGTCGGCTGAGGCGTTCGCGGAGGCGCAGCGCGACGATAAGCCGGTGCTGCTTGGCATCTCCGCTGTCTGGTGCCACTGGTGCCACGTCATGGACGAGACGTCGTACTCCGACGGCGACGTGATCGCGATGATCAACGATCGCTTCGTGCCGATCCGCGTCGACAACGATCAGCGTCCCGATATCAACGCGCGCTACAACATGGGCGGCTGGCCGACGACGGCGTTCCTCACGCCGGCGGGCGAGGTGATGGCCGGCATGACGTACATCCCGCCCGATCAGATGCGCGACATCCTCACCCAGGTCAGCACGTACTACAAAGACAACAAGGACTCGATTGAGGCGAAGATTGCCGAGATCATGACGAACCGCGAACGCGCGTCCGGCGAAGGTACGCCGGACGATGGCGCGCTCTCCGATCAGATCATGCACGACGTGTTGCAGGCGGCGCAGGACGCCTACGATCCGGTCTACGGCGGCTTCGGCAACGAGCCGAAGTTCCCCCACACCGACGCGATCGACTTGCTGTTGCACGCGTACCTCCGCAACAGCGATCGCGACGCGCTGCACATGGCGCGCAAGACGCTCGACTACATGTGCAAGGGCGGCACCTATGATCAGGAGTGCGGCGGCTTCTACCGCTACTCGACCAAGCGCGACTGGAGCGTGCCGCACTACGAGAAGATGCTCGAGGACAACGCGCTGCTGCTGCGCGATCTGCTGAAGCTCTATCGCGTCACGGACGACGCCGAACACCGCCGATACATCGATTTCACGATCGAGTACCTCGACGCGTGGCTCAGCGATCCCGCGACCGGCTGCTTCTATGGATCGCAGGACGCCGACGAGGAGTTCTATCCGCTGCCCGCCGAAGAGCGGAAACGCTTCGACCCGCCGTACGTCGACAAGACGATCTACACGAGCTGGAACGCGATGGCGATGTCCGCCTACCTTGAAGCGTCGTGGACGCGCGGCCGCCCCGATCTACGAGAGCGCGCGCTGAAGGCGCTCGACTACATCTGGCAGACGCTGCACACCGACGCCGACGGCATGTACCGCTACCTGGCGACCGACGGCCCGAAGATCGCCGGCCTGCTCGGCGATCAGGCGTGGACCGCGCTCGCCTGCCTCGACGCGCACGAAGTCGCCGGCCGCGCGCAAGATCTCGATCGCGCGAAGCAGCTTGCGGAGTTCATGATCGAGCGTCTCGCGGCGCCAGGCGGCGGCTTCTACGACACGCCGCAGGGCCACGACGGCCTCGGCCGTCTCGCGCAGGCGCAGACACCCGTGAAGGAGAACAGCGTCGCGGCCGTGGTGCTCTTGCGGCTCGCCCGACTCACGCACGAGCAGCGTTACGAGGACATCGCCTGCGCGACGCTGGCGCGCTTCACCCACGTCGCCGAATCGCAGGGCTACTTCGCATCCGATTACGCGAAGGCCGTCGACCTGCTCCTCAACCCCGGTGCCGACGTCAAGATCGTCGCGCCGGATGCCGCGGCGGCCCGTACGCTGCACGCCGCCGCGCTCGCGCTGCCGATCGCCGATCGCGTCATCCGTATCATCGACTCCAGCGACGCGGCGGCGCTCGCGGCGGAGTCGCTGCCGCCGCATCCCGCGCTCGGCGCGTACGTCTGCTACGGCACGCTGTGCTCAGCACCGGTAACGACGGCCGATGATCTCTTCGAGACGGTGCAGCGGACGAAACAGGCCTACGAATCGACGCGCCCGTCGGAGCCGCTCGCCGGCCCGCGCACCAGCGCGATGGCCAACGACTAGATCGGAGGACAGATGCCAGCACGCGACCGCGACGCCCGCGACCAATCTAAAGACATCGCCGCAGCCGGCGACGGCTCGAACGCTTCGCTGTTCGCCCGCATCAAGCTCGCGATCGGCGTGCTGGCGCTCGCCGCGCTCGTAATCTTCCTGCTTCAGAATCTGCAGGAGGTCGACGTCCACTTCCTCTGGTTCGACTGGAGCACCCGCATGCTCTGGGCGCTCATGGCCAGCGCCATCATCGGCGCCCTGGCGGCGATGCTCATCGGCACCATCACGCGCCGCGGCAGCGATCACAAACGCTAACGACCGCGGGAGGGTCGAGCGCACTCGCGTCGATCGAAGCGGACGCCGCCCTCCTGCGCGCGCACATTGCCGTCCCGCCCACGCTGTCATCCTGAACGAAGCGAAGGATCTAGTTCGGTCGCGTCCGGTGTTCGTGCCGGTCGGAGGACAGCGGTGGCCATCGATCTAGATCCGTCACTTCGTTCAGGATGACAGCTTGCCCGTTCAAAATCGGCATAGGCGGCTGGCCAACGCTTCAATTGGTGATTCGTCGCCGCGATCGGAGAGATACCACCAGAGCACCTGCGGTTCTTAACCGCGTTCGGAATGACAGGTGACTGTGGGATCAACCCGATGAGAGGCGCGACTACGGCGCCGACGGATTCACGTGCTTGTTGTTGACGAGCCCCAGCTCATCGAACGGCCAGTACGAGATCCACGCCTCGCCGATGATGTTCTCCTCAGGCACGAAGTCGCATTGCTGCTGCGCCTGGCAGCTGCTGCCCCACGCGTGCGAATCGAAGCTGTTGCGCCGGTTGTCGCCGAGCACGTAGTACATGCCGGCCGGCACCGTCTTCGGCGCGTAGGTGTAGTTCGGCGTCGCGAGAATGTAGTTCTCGTCGAGAGGGTTGCCGTTGATGAATACCTTCTCGTCCTTCACCTCGACCGTATCGCCTGGCACGCCGATCACGCGCTTGATGAAGTCCCGCGTCGGATCGAGCGGAAACTTGAAGACGATCACGTCGCCACGCTGCGGCGGCCGGAAGAGATGCCGCTGCTGGCCGTTGTCGCCGGGCACGAACGGCAGGAAGTCGTGGATGCGGTCGAGGTTGACCCGGAAGTAGATCGCCTTGTTGACGAGTAGATACTGATTGTTGTGCATCGTCGGCTCCATGCTGGCGCCTTCGACGCGAAAGTTCTGGATGACGCCGCGCACGGCAAAGAAAATCAGCAGCGCGAGGATCACCGTCTCGACCAGCTCACGCCCGACGCGCCGGTAGCGCGTGCCGTTGCGCCGCCGGTGCCGCTTCTGGACAACGTCGTACGGAATCGTCCGCTCGTAGGCGCGCGGCCCGAGCCCCACATCCTCCGCCGAGTACCCGAGCTCGAGCGACGCCGGTACGTCCGCGTACTCGTCGTCCACCCCGCCGTATCCGTAACCGGGATCGCTCGAAGTCGATGATCCGTCGACGTCCGCGCGAGACCGGAGGGCGTCCTGCTGGTTGCTCAGAGAACGCGTTTCGGCGGGCACCGGCGCGGCGATATCAGCGCGCGATCGATCGGCGTCGCCGTACGCCGCCGCGCCCGGGCGCGGCGAACTGAGGTCGCTTGCATCGATCGCAAACGGTCGTGAGTCATCGGGCGGGGGGGAATCCCCGGCGAAATCGTCCGGGGCGGCGGGATCATTCGACATAGATGGCCCATTCTAGCACGCGTTTGCGCGCGCTCGACTTGCACGCTCTGTTAGAATCACGCCCAGTTGATTGCGAATCCATCGCCGGAGGACACCCCGCACCCACCGGACGCTGAGGCGGATCTCGTCCGCCGCGCCCAGGCCGGCAGCCTCGACGCCTTCAACGCGCTCGTCGATCTCCATCAACGCGTCGCCTACAACCTCTGTCTACGTATGCTCGGCAGCGCCGCCGCCGCGGAAGATGCGACACAGGACGCATTCTTGTCCGCCTACCGCCACTTTCACACCTTCAAAGGCGGCAGCGTCCGCCCCTGGCTGATGCGAATCGCCGCCAACGCCTGCACCGACGAGTTGCGCCGCCGCAAACGCCGTCCCGCCGTGTCAATCGAAGCGCCGGCACCCGGCAGCGACGACGGCATCGATCTGCCCGACGGCGCGCCCGGCCCCGAAGACGAGGCGCTGCGCTCGGAACAGCAGCGTCGGGTGCAGGCCGCGCTCTTGCGGCTGCCCGCCGACCAGCGTCTCGCCGTCGTCATGTTCGATATGCAGGGCTTCTCCTACATCGAGATCTCGCAGGCGATGAGCACGTCGATCGGCACCGTCAAGTCACGGATCGCCCGCGCCCGCGACAAGCTGCGCCGCGAGCTGGCGTCCGAACGGGAACAAATTGGAGGCGAGCAGCGTCATGAACACACAACCTGAGAAGCATATGCACACCCACAGGCTGAGATTGTGAACAAGCTGTTGCGCGTCTTTCGGCGCACTCACCAACAAGATGTCGACGCGCTTTCGGCGCATCTCGACGGCGCGCTCGACGCCGCCGCGGCCGCCGCGCTGACGTCGCATCTCGCCACCTGCGACGCCTGCACGACGACGCTGGAAGAGCTGCGCCAGACGAAGTCGATGCTCGCGACGCTCCCGTCCGCCGACGCCCCGCGATCGTTCCGCCTGCGACCCGCCGACGTAGCGAACACGGATGCGCTGCGCAACGCCCCGGGTCGCGAAACCCCAACATGGATGCGCGCGATGCCCGCCCTCAGCGCGGCCGCGATCATCGTCTTCGGCGTCGTCGTCGCGGTCGATCTCACGTCGAGCACCAGCGGGCCGTCGAGCGATCGCTTTCAAGCGGCCAGCGCGCCCAGGGCGCCGCAGGCCGCCGGGGCCCTCGCAGCAACGCGAACAAGCGCCGAAACCGGAAACATCGCCGCCGACAAGAGCTTCGCGTCGCCTGCCCCGGCCATGGGGCAATCGCGAGCGCCGACGCCGCCGATGCCGCCGGCCGGCACGACCCTCGGCGCCGGCCCGACGGGCGCCCCGCCGAACGGCGACTCGACGCTCCCGCAGGCAAACACGTACGCGCCAGCGGCCGGCCCGCCGACCGACGGATCGCCGGTCGCTCAATCGACGTTGCCACCCGACGCCGTCGTCAGCTCCGACCAGGTGTCGCCCGTCTCCGGCAACGGCGCCGCCGCGAGCCCCGGCAGTGTGCCGCCTGCGCCTCCGCAACCGTCCGGCGGCGAGCCAAACACCGTCGCGACACCCGGGCCGGAGATCGTCGTCACGCCGCGACCCGCGAACGACGCCCCCGCCGGATCATCGAGCCCGACGCTGATAGCAGCGGCGCCTGAAGGTGCCCTGGGGGGCACCCGCGGCGCGCCGGCGACGACGGCTGCCCAGCGCGCCGCAAATTCATCAAAGAGCGACGGGAACAATTTCGACGCCCTGCGCGTCACTGAGATAGCCGCCGCGGCGGTGGCGATTGCGGCAGCGGCAGCGGCGCTCGGGTGGCGTGTTTGGAGCAGAGGAGGACGATCGTGAACATCAAGCGGCTGGCGGTACTGGGCGGACTAAGCGCGGCGATCTTCGCATCGCTCGTGGCGGCGACGTGCGGCGATACAACGACGCGCGTCGAGAACTCGAACGCGGCGCAGACCGGGATCAGCGTCAGCGGCACCGGCAAGACGACCGGCAAGCCGGATCTCGCGCAGCTGACGATCGGCGTATCGACTCTGCGCGACACCGTGCAGGCCGCGCGCGATCAGGCCGCTACGTCGCTCGACGGCATCGTCAAGTCACTGAAGGCCAATGGCGTCGACGACAAAGACATCCAGACGCAGCAACTCAACATCCAGCCGGAGTACGACTACAGCCAGAACAAGCAGCGCCTGACCGGCTTCCGCGTCAGCAACACCCTCACCGCGAAGATTCGCGACATCAACAAGACGAGCAAGAGCGTCGACGACGCCGTCAACGCCGGCGGCGACGACACGCAGATCCAAGGCATCACCTTCACCATCGACAAGCCCGACGACCTCAAGCAGCAGGCGCGCCAGAAGGCCGTCGACGATGCGAAGCAGAAGGCGCAGACGCTCGCCAGCGCCGCCGGTGTCACGCTCGGCGACCCGCGCACGATCTCCGAGACGAGCTACTCGCCGCCGATCTATGCCGGCAACGCCGCCGCAGCCCAGGACAAGTCGTTCGCGGCGGCGCCCGCGACGCCCATCCAGCCCGGCGAGCTCGATGTGCAGATCGACGTCAGCGTCACCTGGGCGATTCAGTAGGCGGAGGCGAGCGGGCATCGCGGCTACACGGGCGTGTGCGTTTGCAACCGGTGAACGCGCGCCGTACCAATTGCGACGATGACTGCGGCGGCGGCCATGAAAATCAGTCCCGGCACGAATGTCTCGCTGTTCTTCTGCGTAAGCACAATTCCGAACCATGCGGCAAGCAACGCGCAAGCGATGGCCGGACGCGGATCGACCGGAAGCAGTGCGAGCGCAACCGGCGCGAGCACCAGCACCGCGAGTATCACCGGCGCCGCGCTTGTATCGTCGCTGGTACTCGCGATCAGCGCCACGCCGGCAGTGACGATGAGCCACGTCAAGCGCCGGACGTCGGGTTGATGTCGTCGCGGCGTCAGCAGTAGCGCGCTCGCGCAGATGCCAAACGCGCCAACGGTGACGTTGCCGCCGTTGTGACCCGAACTTACGGCGAGGCTCGCCGTGAACAGCAGGGCCGTCGCTCCGGCGAGCCGGTCGTACCCGATCAGCGCGAGGATGAGTGCTGCGCCCGCCAGGATGTGTGGCCATGGCGACGACGGGCTCCATGGATTGCCGCGAATCCTGTCGCCAAGGTCGGTGGAAACGAACATCGTCAACAGAACAATCGCCGCGAGACATACCCCGTCGGCGAGCATGCGTCGCGCGCCGGGCTTCGCGCTCTCGATGGCGCGCGCCGTCAGCCCCGCGCCGACAAGAGCGATGATCTCTAATACGAAACGTGACCGCGAGTTCGCGCTCACGTCGAGCAGCGTGCCCAGCATCTCCTCCCCGCGTGACGCACGAACCGTCTCCGGAAACGCGTGAAGCGCCGCGCGTCCAAGCCGCTCCCGCATCATTGCGGAACTCTACGAGCTGTCTCACGAAGTCGCCGCGTGACGGTCTGTCCCGCTCGCGCGAGTCGCTCCGCCTCAGCCTGCAGCGCGCTCCGCCCCGAAGCGGTAAGGGTATAGTCGCGCCGCTTCCGTCCGTGTTCAACGTACGACCGCCCTGCCGTCACAAGTCCGTCGTCGATCGCTCGCTCGAGGAGTGCGTACAGGGTTCCAGTCGACAGCCGCACCGCCCCGTTGGAGAGTTCGCCCGTTCGACGCACGATCGCGTACCCGTGGAGCGGCCCATCGATCAGCGCCGCCAGCGCGAAGTAACTCGGCGTCCGGAACTCCATAGCACGGACTATAAGTCGAACATCGACATGTTGTCAAACGATATGTTCGCGCGCCTGCGATGATGCACCGCACTTGCAACACAGACCCACACGACCCCGCCGTCTGCTGACCGAGACCATCGCCGGGTTTCGCCCCTCTCCGCCCTCTCGCCGCGTTCGCTACAATGAACCGCGAACCACCGATACAGACACCGAGATTCCCGGACGATACAGGCACGATGGCAACCGAACAGAAGCGGGACTACTACGACGTACTCGGCCTGGCGCGCGGCGCTTCGGCGGACGATCTCAAAAAGGCCTACCGCCGCCTCGCCATGGAGTACCACCCGGACCGCAACGCCGATCCCGGCGCCGAGGCCAAGTTCAAAGAGATCACCGAAGCGTACGAAGTGCTCTCCGACACAGAGAAGCGCGCCCTCTACGACCGCTTCGGCCACGCTGCCACGCAGGGCGGCGCCGACGCCCGCGGCTTTGAGGGCTTCGGATTCGGCGGCCTCGGTGACATCTTCGACGCCTTCTTCGGCGGCCAGCAATCGCGCACGCAGCGCGGCCCGACGCGCGGCGCCGACGCCCGCCGCTCCCTTACGATGACCTTCGAGGAAGCCGTCTTCGGCGTCGACAAAGAGATCGAGATCCAGTCCGCCGAGCTCTGCAGCGTCTGCAACGGCCTCCGCGCCGAGCCCGGCACGGAGCCCGAGCGCTGCCCGCAGTGCAACGGCAGCGGCGAGGTGCGACGCGTCCAGCAGAGCATCTTCGGCCAGTTCGTCAACGTCGCCATGTGCGATCGCTGCCGCGGCGAGGGCCGAATCGTCACCCACCCCTGCAAGAACTGCAAGGGCGTCGGCCGCGAGCGCAAAAAGCGCAAACTTTCCGTCAAGATCCCCGGCGGCGTCGACAACGGTTCGCAGATGCGTCTCTCCGGCGAGGGCGAAATCGGCGACAAGGGCGGCCCGCGCGGCAACCTCTACCTGCAGCTCAGCGTGAAGCCGCACGAAGTCTTCCGCCGCGACGAGGACGACCTGATCCTCGACCTCGATCTCAACTTTGCGCAGGTCGCGCTTGGCGACGAAGTGCCCGTGCCAACGATCGACGGCGACCCGCACGATCTGCGCATCCCGTCCGGCACGCAAACGGGTGAGACGTTCGTCGTGCGCGGCAAGGGCGTGCCGCACCTGCGCGGCGGCGGCCGCGGCGACATGATCGTCCACGCCAACGTCGTCACACCGAAGGGCCTCACAAAGGAGCAGAAAGATCTGCTCAAGCAGCTCGCCACCTCGATGGGCACGACCGTCCAGCCGCAAGAAGACCGCGGCCTCATGGGCAAACTCAAGGACGCTCTTTCGTAGGCGGGGTCTCGTTCACGTCGTTCCGCTCATCCACCGGACGGCCGCGATCCCCGGCACCCTCTTCTCGCCTGAGACGTGCGATTCGGCAGTCGACCGGGCGACGCGCGCGCCGCGATCTCCCGTCCTTCCGCGCGTCTGCGACTCACCCCCGACTGCGAGATGGGGCTTTCAACGATGCCGTTTGTAATCGCGAATGCAATGCGATGTGCGGAGGGAGATTCGTTCCGAAGTTTTTTTGGTTTGGCCGGCGGGAGGTTCGTTTGGCAGTTTGAGGGTCTGGCGGCGGGGAGGTTCGTTTGGCAGTTTTTGGGTTTGGCGGCGCGGGAGGTTGGTTTGGCAGTTTGGGTTTGGCGGCGCGGGAGGTTCGTTTGGCAGTTTCGGGTTTTCAGGGCGATGGTTCGCGGGTGGCGTTCACTTCGACTCGGGCGAGGGGTGCGGCGAGGCCAAGCTTACGGTCGCGGAACGCCTCAAGCTCGTGGAGCGCCTGGTAGAGCTGGCGGTTGAGGTGTGCTTCGTAACGGACGATCGAATCGAGTACGCGTGGATTCGGCAGGGCGGGCGAATTGGATTCATACGATCCCTGGGCGGTTGCGTCGGCACGGCCCGCCATCGATAGATGATGAACATGGAGCCGCGTGGTGGCGTCGCGTTCGGCGCGAGAGGCGCGGCGGAGGCGCCAGAGCATCTCGGCAGCACGGAGCGCGAGGGCATGTTCGACGGGGCCGTCGGGATCGAGGGACTCCACGATGTCGTCGACATGTTGGCGCCACTGCGACTCGTCTTCCGACGGGATGACGATGGACTCCGCGCGCAGGCCATGGCGGATGGAGTTGCGGGCAGCGATGGCTTTGCCTTCAATCGTGATCGGTCCGGGCGACGTGAGCGACATGTGCGTACCTCCGTCGCAATGTTGCGGGAAGGCGGCTGTGATCTCCAAACCGCAGATGTCAGCGCCGGAGGAGAAGTGGTCCGCCGCCGGTAAGAGTGTGCTGAAAGAGTCGAGAAGGGGCTGGCGCAGTTGCGTTGAAATCGGCAACGTCGGAGCTACCCCGCGCGGGCTGGAAAGCCCGCGCTACAGGTGAGATGAGTTCTCTCAGCGCCTTGCTCATGACCAACCGCCATCCGCTAGCTTCCAGCCGACCGGCACACTATCCTGTTACTCCGCGTCCAGGCGACCGAATCAGCTGGGCGACGTAGCAGCGGAGGTAGCTCGGATATGAAGATGCAGAATGTGGTGCTCGTCGACGGCGTGCGCTCGGCCTGTGGACGCGGCGGACGCGGCTCCCTC
>JBBQVO010000059.1:0-17198 GCA_038211505.1 Dehalococcoidia bacterium
ACCCAAGAGCCTTCATCCCCCACGCGGCGTTGCTGCGTCAGGCTTTCGCCCATTGCGCAAAATTCCCTGCTGCTGCCTCCCGTAGGAGTCTGGGCCGTGTCTCAGTCCCAGTGTGGCTGACCATCCTCTCAGACCAGCTACCGATCACAGCCTTGGTGCGCCGTTACCACACCAACTAGCTAATCGGCCGCACGCCCCTCCAGAAGCGCCTTGCGGCTTTGGTCATTCCCTTCCAAGAGATGACCATATGCGGTATTAGCCAACCTTTCGGCTGGTTATTCCCCACTTCTGGACAGGTCACGTACGTGTTACTCACCCGTCCGCCACTAGGTTTCGGACCGAAGTCCTAGCCTCGTTCGACTTGCATGCATAAGGCACGCCGCCAGCGTTTATCCTGAGCCAGGATCAAACTCTCCGACAATTCATCCACCGAGGTGGAATCAAATACGACGAGATCCTCGCCCGCACTTTGTTTCTTACCGCTATCCAATTGTTAAGGTGCCCCATCCAGCCCGCGGACGGACGGCGAGGGAGTCTAGCGTGGCGGTTTCGGCGTGTCAAACGCAGCGCGTTCGACGCATCGAGCGACCACGACTCTCTCTGTTGACTTGGAAACACTGCTGCGTCAGGTTAGCTCAGCGTCCGCGTTTCGTGTGACAGATGGCCAGCACGAAGGCACGATGTCGGGCTCTTCTGTCCGCCCGTCCGGTTCGAACAAACGACCCCGCCATTGCGGGGCCACCGGACATTCGGGCCTCACAGGACCCGCTGCTTTCGGTCGTCGACGCATGGTATCCGCATCGCCACGATCAAGTCAAGAAGACGCGGGTTTGCGGATTGCGCTCGTGCGCCGTGCGTTGTCGTCGACCTGATCATCGGGGCGATCATCGGGGCGCTGCTCGCTGCGCTTACGACGGGACGGAGACGACCGGTTTCGCTTCGATCGCGTATCGCCGGCTGTCGGCGCCGGCAACTGCGACGACGTACGGCGTCCACAACACGTCGCGGCCGTGCGCGATGACCGGCGTTAGGTCGCGGAGACGCGCCGGGATTTTGCGGTCCACGAAGTCGTCCTGCAGCTTCTTGTGCTGGCCGTTCGCAAGCGTGATGCGATCGCCTGGGCGGCGACGGCGCATGACGGCGTCGGCGGGGAGCTGAACGATCTGCTCGTCCGCGCCATCAACCTCACCGCACGGCGTGACCGAGATCCGCCACCCGCCGAGGACGCCCGCGAACGGCAGCGCTTGCTCGAGCTCAGCATCGATCGCGGGCACGACGATTCGGCCGCGCGACATGATTACTTCCTGCGCGTCGACTGTTGCCAGCACACCGCGCGGAAGCTCGAACGTGGCGCCGGTGCGGGCGCCGCTTGCACGGACGAGCGTGGCGTAGTGCCGGCGGTCAAAGTCGCGCGCGTCGCCGAGAAGCCGCACCAACGCGAGGCGGTATGCGTGCTCCGCGACCTCGGGCGTTAGGGTGCGCAACGCCGCGCGCGACACACAGATGATGTTCGGATCGCCGGTCGACGCGATCACGGGAGCGGCGATCGCATCGAGCGCGGCGGCGGCGATACGCGCGTGCTCCGCGATGGCGAGCAGCGATGATCGGATGTCCGGAGCGTCGCGCTCGAACGCCGGCAGCAGATCGTGGCGGACGCGGTTGCGCGTGAATCGCGTATCGGCGTTGGTCTCGTCGTCGACGTACGGGAGCGCGAGAACGTCGGCGTATGCGCGAAGCTCGGCGCGCGCGATCGAGAGCATGGGACGGGCAACGCGTAACGGCGGATCGCCGTGCGGCAACGGCAATGGCGCGTCGGACGACATGCCGCTGAGGCCGTGCAGGCCGGCGCCGCGCATCGCATGCATCAGCACGGTCTCCGCCTGATCGCCGGCGTGATGGCCCGTGACGATGACGCGCGCGTCGAACGCGTGTGCGGCCTCGGCCAGGAACCGGTAGCGCGCATCGCGTGCGGCCGCCTCGCCCGCGACCGGCGCATCCCAGGCGCCGACGACGCACTCGATCGCGTATCGGCGGCACAACTCGTCGACGGCGGCGCGGTCACGCGCCGCGGCACGGTCGCCGCGCAGCCGATGATCGAAGTGCGCGATCAGCGGTTGCTCTGGGACGAGGACGCCGGATTCGATGAGCAGCGCCGCGGTCGCGATCGAGTCGGCGCCGCCGGAGACGGCGATGACGGCGCGCGGCCGATCGTGCAGCGACGGCACCTTCGCAGTGACGTAGTTTCGGACGCGTTCGTGCAGCTCGTGTTCCGGCATGATGCTGAGAATTGTAGCGGCGGCGCGGGAACATTCGGGGCGCCCCAAGCGTCAATTCGACACAGGAGGTGAGGCGATGAGACGATGGATCGTGCTGGGCGCCGCGCTGGCGGTATTCGCGCTAGGCGCCCGCTGTGAGAAGAACAGCGCCGCGCCGACGCCCACGGCTGAGCCGACGGCGGCCACGCGGCTGGAAAAGGCGCCGATCGACGACGCGCAGATCGAAACGGTCGTCGCCGACGACTTCGAGCATGGGATCGCCACCTACTCATATTCCGTCGCCGTCACCTCCGGGCTGCCGAGTGGATGCCACACGTTCGACAGCGCGGCCATGACGCGCAACGGCTTCACGATCGACATCGACGTAGAGAATCGGGCGCCGACGGGCGATCGGCCGTGCACGGCGATCTACGGCAGCCATCTGTCGACGATCGAGTTGGATCCTGGACTTCCGCCGGGACTGTACACCGTGCACGTCAACGACAAGACGGTGACATTCACTGCGGACTGAGCTCGTGCGCAATCGAGTGACCGATTACTTCGCCAGCCACGCTCGTGCTGGCGATAGTCGCTTCGTCGGCGATACGCCTGCGTCGCGCAGCGCCGCCTGCACGGCGGCGACGGCGGCGGCGCCCGCGGCGTCGACCGGGTGCGTCGAGCGCATGGCGCGGCCGAAGATGAAGGCGCCCTCGAGCAGCGAGAGCGTCGCGAGCGAGAGGTCACGCGCGCGCTTCGGCGGGATGCCTGCGACGACGAAGCGCGCGGCGAGATCAGAGATCCAACGCTCGAACACGTCAACCGCAGCCAGGCGAAGCGGCTCGCTCGTGCTCGAGATCTCGAGGGCGACGGTGGCGATCGGGCAGGCGTCGGCCCAGCCGCTCTCACGCAGATGCGCGCCGGCGCCGGCGAAAAAGTTGCGCACGCCGGTGACGATGTCCGGGGACGCATCGAAGATCGCAACGGCGATCGCGGCGTAGGCGGCGCCGGAGACGCGCAGCACCTCCGCGCCCAGCTCCTCCTTGCCTCCGGGGAAGAAGTGATAGAGCGATCCGAAGGGCGCTCCCGCCTCGGCGACGATCTGCTTCAGCCCGGTGCCTTCGTAGCCGCGTCGGCGAAACATCTCAGCGCTGGCGGCGACGATGCGCTGTTTGGTGGTGTTGACCATCCGAACATCCTCTTTGTCCTGCGCGCCCGCGCCCTTGCGCTGTTGCGTGCGCCATTCTAACATGCGCTAGAGCGATTTATCTAGTGCGCCGACATCATCCGCGGCCGAACAGGGCGCAGCAAGCAGCGCCCCGACCCGACGAGGAGGGATAGTGGCAACAGCACGGAGATCAGCATCCGGTCAACGGCACGGCGCCGCAACGCCAGAGCGGCACACAAACATCCTGCTGGCCATTCTGCTCGCGACGGTCACGTCCACGGCGATTCACTACACGCACAACACGATCGCCATCGACCACTACCCGAAGATCTCGTGGGTACCGCTAGGCAACGGCGCCACGCAGATCCTCGTACCATCCGCGTGGGTGGTGCTGACGGCGATCGGCGCCCTGGGGTTCTGGCTGTACCAGCGTGCCGACTACGGCAGAGCGCGCGTGTGCCTGGCGCTGTATTCGATCGTCGGCCTCGTGACGCTCGGACACTTCCTGAGCGGAGAAAAGCCGCACATCCCGACGCTCTTCTACGTGACGATCTTCACCGATGCGCTGACCGGCCTTGCCGTACTGGCGTTCGTGCACCGCATGATCGTGGCGCCGCCGTCGGCGGCTGAGATACGGCCGCGCTAACGCGCAGCGACGTGATCGACGACTACGGCACGGGCGCGGATGGCGTCGGAGATGCGATCGGTCGCACGAACAGCGTCTTCCACCACGCGGCTGCTGGCGTTCCGGCGGGCGCCGCTGTTGATGTCGCGCTTGTCGACGGCACACCCGAGACGACGACCAGCGTCTCGCCCGGGCGCACGAGTCCCAGCACGCGGCGCGCCACGTTCTCGATGTACTCGTCGGACTTGAGGTAGTCGCGAACGGCCGTCAGCTGTTCGTGATCGCGATCGAGCTGATGGATGTCGCTGCGCACCTGCGCCTCATCCCCGCGCAGGTGGTAGTTGTGGACGACGTCGCGGGCGATGGAGAAGCTGAGATACGTGATCGCGAGGATAGCCGCGCAGATCACGATCGACATCACCGGGAGTCGGGGAAGTCTGGACACCCTCGCGGCAGCCCTCCAGCCTCAAACCCACCCACCGAGGCGAGCATACAGGGGCGCAGATCGCTTGACAAGTTTGATCGTAAGAATGGCGACTGCGCGATCTAGTTTGTGCGTTCGGTGCGCGGCCGGAACGTGCGCTCGCCAGCCGGGACGTCCTTGAAGAACTGCTGGTTGATCTCGATGTACTGCTTGTGCTCGTCGGGCACATCGGCCTCGTAGAAGATCGCGGTGACGGGACAGACGACCTCGCAGGCAGCGCAGTCGATGCAGGTGTCGGGATCGATGTAGTACTGCGGATCGTCCTCGCGGGTGTAGATGCAGTCGACCGGGCAGACGTCGACGCACGAGGCGTCCTTCGTGCCGATGCAGGGTTCCGTAATCACGTACGCCATATGCGCTCCGCGCTGGGGCTAGTCGTTGGTCGTTCGTCGTTGGGCTATGGCCCCGCCGTCGCGAGAAGTTTCGCCGACGCGGGACGGCGCGGCAAGCGCGGGGCGGGCGGCGGCCAGGCCGACTTCTCGGCCAAGCCTAGTCACCAGGCGCACGGACGCCGGCCTTCTTGACGATGACGGTGGCGGTATCGCCATGAATGCGCGCTTGGCAGGCGAGGCGGACGTTTGTGCGCAGAACGGCCTCGCCGCGCTCGAAGACGAGCGACTTCTCCTCCGACCGGCCCATCGGCGAGAGCGCCGACGCTCCTTGTATGACTTCGCAGGCGCACGTCGTGCAGCGGCCCTCGCCGCCGCACGTCGTCGGCCAGTAGTAGCCAAGCGCTTGCGCCGCGCCCATGATCGTGGCATCGTCCGCGGCTTCAATCTCGATATCGAGCGGCAAGAGGTGGATCGTCGGCATCGTTTGAGACTGTATCACGATGCGACAAACGCATCGACGCGCATCGCCATGTGAGCGGCGGCGGGTGTCGACGCGGCATCGCGGCATCGGCGTAGGTTATGATGCGAGCACCGGGGCCGCGTGCGTCCCGGCCAGGCGGCCGCGAGTCCGCAGTCACCGCATGTTATTCCTCCCCGTCCAGGGCATCCGCCCGATCCTGCTCGAAGGCTCCTCGCTCCCGATCCCCATCCCACTGGCGATTGCATTGTTCGTCGGCGGCCTGCTCGGCTACGCCTTCGTCAACGCGATCGAGATCGCGGTCGTGGCGTCGAATCGCCTGCGGGTCAAGACGGCCGCCGAGGACGGGCATCGCTCGGCCAAGGCGCTGGAACGCTTGCGCAGCGAGCAGGAGCGCTACTTCGGTGTCGTCGTCATCGCCCAGAACGTGTCGATCTTCCTCGCTTCGACGGCAGGCACGGTGATCGCCGTTGACCTGTTCGGCCAGTGGGGATTCATCTTCTCGCTCGTCGCGATCCCGCTCGTCGCCGCCGAGTTTGGCGAGTACACGCCGAAGGTCTTCGCGGCGCGCTCGCCGGAGCGCATCGCCTTTGCGGCGGCGATCCCGATGGAGTTCATCGTGCGGATCATGTCGCCGTTCATCACGGCGCTGGCGATTATCCCGAACATGTTCGGCAAGGGCGGCGAAGGCCACACCGTCACCGAGTCGGAACTGCGGATGCTGATCGACATCGGCGCCGAAGAAGGCACCGTCAACGAGGGCGAGGCGGAGCTGCTTGATCGCGTCTTCCACTTCCACGACCGCCGCGTCAACGAGATCATGGTCCCGCGCACCGACGTCGTGTGGCTAGAGAAAGACGAGACGGTGCATGACTTCTATGACGCGTTCGAGAAGACGCCACACTCGCGATTCCCCGTATACGACGACACGGTCGACAACGTCGTCGGCATCATCAGCATCAAGGACGTGCTCAAGGCGCTCGCGGAGCACACCGTCACCGAAGAGTCGTCGATCGCGCCGCTCATGCGGCCGGCGACGTTCATCCCGGAGACGAAAGTCGTCAGTACGCTGTTCTGGCAGATGCAGGACGACCGCCAGCAGATGGCCGTCGTCGTCGATGAGTACGGCGGCGTCGCCGGCGTCGTCACGCTCGAGCTTCTACTCGAAGAGATGGTCGGCCGCGTCGTCGATGAGCTCGGTCAGCCGTCGGAGGAGTACGACGAGATCGACGAACAGCGCACGCGCGTCGACGGTGGCATGAGCATCTACGACGTACGCGAGGAGTTGGAGATCTCGCTCCCGGAGGGCGACTACGAGACGGTCGCCGGCTTCGTACTCTCCCAGCTCGGCCACATCCCGCGAGAAGGAGAAACAATCGCCCTCGACGGCCTCCGCGTCACCGTCTCCGAAGTCAAGGGTGTAAAGATCGAGTCCGTCGTGATCACGAAGGTAGACGGGGCTGCGAACTCGTAGCCTCCGCCGGTGCCGCACGACGAACATCGAGAGAGCCTCTGTGAAGTGTGAACTCGCATGAAGACACAACGGCTGCGCGTGACGTTCGCGCGCGGGGATGAGACGAAGTACATCACGCATCTCGATCTGATGCGGTTCTGGGAGCGCGCGCTGCGCCGGGCGGAGATCCCCGTCGCCTACTCCGAAGGCTTCTCGCCACACGCGCAGCTCTCGATGGCGGCTCCGCTGGCGGTCGGCACGACGAGCGAAGCGGAGTTGATGGACGTCTATCTGGACACGGCGATGCAGCCGAAGCAGTTGATCCG
Organism: Dehalococcoidia bacterium; assembly: GCA_038211505.1. Classification (GTDB taxonomy): domain Bacteria; phylum Chloroflexota; class Dehalococcoidia; order DSTF01; family JACRBR01; genus JBBQVO01. The sequence goes on from JBBQVO010000059.1 coordinate 7,119, forward strand.
CCAGATGGCGGCGCAGCTGCCGGGCGGACTCGCGATCGTGTCGGTCGAAGAAGTCGGCATGGCGCTGCCGGCGCTGCAGGCCGACGTGCGCTCGGCGGAGTATGTGGTGGAGGTCGATCTGGCGGTGGCTGCGGCGAACGGCGGCGTTGAGTCGTCGCGCGAAGGCGCCGAAGATGGAGCGTGGAAGATGGAGGATGGAGTTCCGGCACCGGATCCAACATCCAACATCCAACATCCAACATCCGCCGGAAACGACGACGCGGCAGTCGATATCGGCGCGGCGATCGACGCATTCCTGGCCGCAACGACGATCCCGTGGGAGCACAAGCGCGAGAACGAGATGCGGGCGTACGACATCCGCCCGCTGGTCGAGACGATCGCGCTTGCCGCGCGCGACGGTGATCGCCTGACGCTGCGGCTGCGGCTGAAGAATGATAGCAGCGGTTCTGGACGGCCGGAACAGGTCGTCGCGGCGCTGGGACTGCCTTCGCCGGCGCGTATCCATCGGACGAAGCTGATCCTCGCACAGAAGTCGCCATCACGGGAAGCATGGCGCGCGCGCGGCCGGTTCGCCGGCTGATGCGCCTGATCCTGATCCGACACGGCGAGACGGGGCACAATCGCGGCGGCCTGACGCTGGGGCGCGCCGACGTGCCGCTCAACGAACGCGGCCGCCGCCAGGCGCGCGCCGTCGTCGCGTCATTCGTCCGCCCGCCCGCCGCGATCTACGCCAGTCCGCTCTCGCGCACGATGGCCACCGCTGGGGCGATCGCGGCAGCGACCGGCGGCGGCGTGATCGAAGAGCCGGGTCTGATCGAGATGGATGTTGGTGAGATGGAGCATCTCACCGGCACCGAGTTGCGCGAGCAGTATCCAGAGTTTCTCCGTGCATGGCTCTCTGGCGACGCAGCCGACGCGCGGATGCCCGGCGGGGAGACGCTGCGGGAGGTGCAAGCGCGCGGGTGGGCGGCGGCGGAGCGGATGCGCGAACGGCACCCCGACGGCGAGGTGGTCGCGGTGACGCACAATTTCGTCATCTTGACGATCGTCTGCGGGGCGCTGAATCTGCCCCTGGGCCAGTTTCGCCATCTGCGTCAAGCGCTGGCGTCAAGAACAACGATCGATATGCGCGACGGTCATGCGACGTTGATCCAGTTGAACGATAACGCCCACATCCGGGCCGCCGGCCTCGGCGATGACCTTGCCGGCAGAGAGGCGCGAGCATGACCGAGCAGCAGGCCCCATCCGCACAGCCGATCCCCGACTACATGCAGAAGCGCAAGACGCGCGTCCGCATCCTCACCGATGTCGGCGTGATCGAAGGCGACCATGCGCACCCGCCAGGCGTACGCCTCAGCGATTCGCTGCGCAATTCGGCGACGGGCGAGCGTTACCTGCTGCTCACCGACGTGGAGGTGCGCGCCAGAGACGGCTCGCCGCTCGATGCGTCGCTCTCGTCGGCGCCATTCATGCTCGTCAACGCATCGCACGCGACGGCCATCGTCCCGCTCGGGGAAGAAGAAGAGGCGTAAACGCGCGCGACGCATCCGGGCGGCGGTGCAGTCATCATCGGGTCACTGTCCCGTTGGCTTCCTCGATACGGCGTCAATTGTCGCGCAGTCGATACATCTCGGCGGGTTCGTCATGCGTGACGGTGGACACGCCCGTTCTAGCCTCTAGGTAAGAGCCACAAGGAGGCTGAAGTGGACGACCGCAAGACGACGACCGAACGCAATGCCGACCCGAGCGAGTATCAGCGTGCGCTGGCGGGCGTCGCATTCCCGGCATCGCGCGATCAGCTGGTGCAGGCGGCGAAGGACACCGGCGGCCTCGACACCGAGGTGCAGTGGATGCTGTCGCGCATTCCGGCGAAGACGTATGAATCAATGCCGGAGCTGCAGTCGGCGATCAGCGCCGCATACGTGGCGACGGATGGCGGTCTCGGCGATGCGGGCGCGGCGGCGCCGACGGGCGGACAAGCGCCCGATCCCGCGGTGAACACGCCCGTCGACAACGCGCAGGCTGTCGGTCGCAGCGGGGGCCGCCGCGATGGTGGTGGTGGCGGCACGAGCGCAACCGAAGTGCCAATCGAGGATCCGACTCGGCAACGGTAGCGCGCAACCTACCTCACAGAGATGAGCCGCGCCGTCGAGTCTGATAGTAGATGGCACACTTCGATTTGTTCGAGTCCCTACTAGACTATCAGCGCAGCTACTTCCGGCTCCGTAACTACGCCGCCACGACGCACCGCAGTTACCTAACGGATCAGCTCCTCGTCGTTTTCTTCCTGAAGGCCGCGTACGGCGTGTGGACGGTGAGTGACGTCGAGCAGCGGCACGTCATTGACGCAGGCGGAGCGGCACGGCGCGTGCGGTGCGATCATTGCTCGTGAGCTTGCTGCGCTCAGGTCGTTCTGCGGGTATCTCGAGGAGGAGCGCCGCATCTCAAGCAGCCAGTGCGAATCCCACCTCCCAAACAGGAATCGGCTCAACCGCGCGTGCTGAGCCAAGTCGAGTATGCCCGCCTCAAGGCGGCGGCCGCGGAGGATCCCCGTGGCCGCGCGATCATCGAGGTCTTTGTGCGGACTGGGATCCGGCTCTCCGAGTTGGCGCGGCTGCGGGTAAAGGATGTTGCGCTCCCAGATAGCGATCACACGTCAGCCATCGGATCCGTGCAGATCTGGGGCAGGGGCCGCAAGCAGCGAACGATCACCCTCAATTCAAAGGCGTGCGCGGCACTCTGCCTACCTCCCGACGCGCGGCAGACCCGAACGCGCCGCTACTCGTCTCGAAGTATGTCACGGCGCTGATGCCACGCAGCGTCCAGCGCGTTGTGGCGAAGTCCACCCGCTCTGGCGGCGTCTCGAGGGTGACAGTGCATAGGCTTCGGCACACGTTCGCGACCAACATGGTGAGGAAGAGAACCAACCTGCGTGTGGTCCAGGAGGCGTTGGGGCACTCATCGATACGTGGCGAGCGCCGCGAGCGCCTCCTCCTCGGACGTCGCGCTCCTGTCCCAGCCGGGCCAGTCGAAGGCCGAGGCGACGGTCTTCTTCTTGCCCCTCTCAATCATCACGCGGACCGGGTCGGACATCCTCGTCTCCACTCGTGGCCGGCATGGAACCGTTTGCAACTAACCCGCCTGGCGTGCCACGTGCCAATCACGAGCAAACGCCATCGTGCGGCGCGGGCAGCCGACGACGCGTCGCACCATCTGGATTACGCGACGCGATGTCCGTTTGCTACGTCCTCTTTTCCGGCATCGATGCGACGAACTTCTGGATCGCGGGGAGATGCTCGCGGTAGTGGCCGGCGCCGCTCGCGTCAAGCAGCCGGTTGACCGTCTTGCCTTCGCCGTAGCGGTCGGCCGGGATCGCATGCGCGGCGCGCATGTAGTTCGCGAACGACTGCTTCAAATCGGCGACGACGGTCGTCGCGTTCTGAGGGCGCATCGCGCCGGCGAATTTCGCGTTCCAGGCGTCGGCGTTGGTGTAGTCGACGCCCTCCGGCGTCGGCTTCTCGCCGCGCGCCATGCGCTCCATCGCGCCCGTCATCGTGTGCTGCCAGCCGGCGATGTGCGCGAGGATATCCTTCACGCTCCATTCGCCGTAGAACACCGTGCCCATGGCGCGTTCATCGAGCGCGCTCACAGCGGCGAGCAACCCATCGAAGCCATCCTGCACGTCCTTGAGCGCGGTCTGCTTGTCCATCACGTCTCCCGTCGCTGAGCGAGTCTCTCTCGGATTCGAGTGTAGATCGTCAGGCACGGAGATCAACGGACGCAGAGGAGTGCCGGCAGCGCGACACGCCTGCTCAGGCGGCGAGGTCGGTGTGCTCGTGTTCGTGTTCGTCGTCGCGCGCCATCTCGACATCGAGTTCGCGGAGGACGTTGGTTGCGTAGAGATCCAGAAATGCATCGACGATGCGCGGATCGAAGTGGCCGCCGCGCATCCTGCGGATCTCGGCGATCGCGTCGCCCGGCGGCCAGGCGCGCTTGTACGGACGCTCGCTGATCAGCGCATCGTAGACATCGGCGACGGCGACGATGCGCGCGGCGAGCGGGATCGCCTCGCCGGCGAGGCCATCGGGATAGCCGGTGCCGTCCCACTTTTCGTGATGCGAGCGTGCGACTTCGCGCGCCTCGCGGAACTCTTCGTTTTCGGACAGCAGCGCATCGCCCCACACCGAATGCTTCTGGATCTCGAGCCGTTCCTCCGGCGTCAGCGGCCCCGCCTTCTTGAGCACGGCGTCGGATACCTGCGCTTTGCCGACGTCGTGGATCATCGCCGCGTAGGCGATCTCGTCGGCTTGCGCTTCATCCAGGCCGAGCCGCAGCGCGAGCGCGCGCGAGTAGTGCTGGATGTGGCGCAGATGCAGGCCGGCGTCGGTATCGCGCGCTTCGACGATCTGCGCCAGCATCGTCAGCGTCTGGCGCGTCTTCTGCTCAAGGTTCTCGCGCCGTTTGCGCAGTTCGGCGGAGAGCGAGAACGCGACGAAGCCCGTGAAGCACGAAGAACACGAGGCGCATCGGCAGCTGATGGCGGAAGTACGTGTCGCCGTCGTAGAAGCCGAGCGAGACGCCGACGAACAGCCCCGTCCAGAGCGTCGTGAAGAACAGCGAACCGATCGGACCGTAGTACAATGAACTCGACACGATAAGGGTGACGTAGATGAGCCAGAGATCCGTCTCGTACCCGACCCGTCCCATGCGCATGAAGACAAACAATGACGCCGCCATCACCGTTGAGTTGTCGAAGATCAGGCTGACGGCGCGCAACATGTACATGCGCTTGTTGAAAATGAAGTACGCGAGCAGGAAGTTGTACGCGATTGCCGCGGACGCGGCGATGATGACGCCGTTGCGTCCGGGCAGGGATCCGGGCACCGTGACCGCGATGATCACCGCGATCGCTATGGCGGGCCGGACGATCAGGTAGTTCTTCTCGAACGCGAGGTCGCCGCTGCTGAGGAACGACTCGACGCGCGTGCGGAGGCGGCTCACGATCGTGCGCTCGGGGCCGAGGCGCATGGCCGTGCGGAAGGCAGCGTTGAACCCGGCCACATTCGAGACGGTCATGCTGGGATGGTCGGTATATCGCAGTTCGAGTTGATCTCACCGTGCCAGGTGCCAGCACCCAGAGCGGTCGCGCTTGACCCGCTTTGCAAGCCGCGACTAGCATGAGCGTCCCAGGCGGGCGATTGGCTCAGTTGGTTAGAGCGTCTCGCTTACACCGAGAAGGTCGCAGGTTCGAGTCCTGCATCGCCCACCACACCCGCATTTCGCTCCTGCTTCCCCGGCCAGCGCCGCGCTCGTTCTATCGCGCTGCGAGATATTTTCGCTCGTCCGCCGTCTAACGGTACGTCCGCCCGCCGGTCGGCCGATATCTGTACTAGCGATCCCGCATTGGACGCCACACATTGGGGGAGAACGAACCGTGCGCATCGCCGTCATGGCGCCTCCGCTGGCGCGGCCGATCATCATCCCCGGCGTCGCCCGCCGCATGTGGCAGCGCGTCTGGCCGGCCGTTTGCTTCTACCTCGCCGCCGCGCCGGCCGATACGGCTCGTGGCTATGCCGACAACTTCGGACGCCCCGTTCATGAGAACTTCACCGGGGTCGCGGCGATCGCGTTCAGCACGCAGCCGACGCACTGGTTGCAAGATCTCCTGCTCGGATCGCACGCCATCCAAATGGCGGCCACCGAGATCTACATGTCGTGGTTCCTGATCCCGATCACGGCAGCCATCCCGGTGCTGCTTTACCGGCCCGAGCACTATCCGCGCTTCATCCTCTACCTGCTTGTCACATACTTCGCCGTCATGCCGATCTTCTTCCTCTACCCGCTGCAACCGCCCTGGATGCAGGACGGAGGCATCGTGCGCGTCGTCACGAACATCCTCCCGCAAGCTGCCGGCAGGGATTCGAACCCGTTTGCGGCGATGCCCAGCCTGCACGTCGCGCTGCCGCTCAGCGCCGCGCTCTGGTACGGGTGGCGCTACCCGTATGGAAAGATCATGTTTGGCTACGCGGCGCTGATCGCCTTCGTCATCGTCTTCACGGGCGACCACTACGTCACCGATATCCTAGGCAGGCATGCTGCTCTGTGGCGCCATTTATCTGCTCGTCAAGAAGCTACGCCTTCCACTCCTGCCTGATCGACCACCGTTTACCCGCGGATCCGCGGACACGGCGAACGACGGCAGCAGGAGAGTCGCGATCGACTCCACTGCCGCTCGATAGATCCGTTGCTGCTCCAACTAGCGACCTAGCGACGCCACCGGGCCTCCGGCCGAGGCCCGCGCGCCGGATTCCGCGCGGCGCCATTCTGTGATAAAACACGAGCACTCAGCCACATCGGGAGAGGGCCTTGTTCAAGAAAATCCTGGTCGCTAATCGCGGCGAAATCGCCCTGCGTGTCATGCGCACCTGCCGCGAGATGGGCATCGCCACCGTCGCCGTCTACTCGACGGTCGACCGCAACATGCTGCACGTGCGCTATGCCGACGAGGCGTATCTGATCGGCGAGGGGCCGCCGCTCGAAAGCTACCTCAACTACGAGAAGATCCTGGCCGTCGCCAAGCGCGCTGGCGTTGATGCCGTGCATCCGGGCTACGGCTTTCTCAGCGAGCGGACGGAGTTCGCCGAGGCCTGCGCAGCCGCCGGCATCACCTTCATCGGCCCCGATCCGAAGTCCGTCGTGCTGCTCGGCGATAAGGTCAACGCGCGCCGGACGATGATGGCCGCGGGAGTCCCCTGCGTGCCGGGCACAGAAGGCCGCGTCGAGGCCGACGAGGCGGTGCGTTTGGCGCCCGGCGTCGGCTTTCCGTTGCTCATCAAGGCATCGGCGGGCGGCGGCGGCAAAGGCATCCGTCTCGTCAAGACGCCCGACGAGATCGAGAGCGCGATCCGCATCGCGTCGAGCGAAGCGCAGTCGGCGTTCGGCGATGGCGGCGTCTTTCTCGAACGCTATCTCTCGCCCGTGCGCCACGTCGAGATCCAGATTCTCGCCGACAAGCAGGGCAACGCGGTCGCGCTGGGCGAGCGCGAGTGCTCGGTGCAGCGCCGTCACCAGAAGCTGCTCGAAGAATCGCCGTCGCCGGTCGTCGATCAGGCGACACGCGAGAAGATGATGGCGGCCGGCGTCGCCGCCGCGAAGGCGTCGGGCTACTACAACGCCGGCACTGTCGAGTTTCTTTTCGACCCAGCGACGAAGGAGTTCTTCTTTCTCGAAGTCAACACGCGGCTGCAGGTCGAACATCCAGTGACGGAGTGGCTCTGCGGACGCGACCTCGTGCGCGATCAGATCCGCATCGCCAACGGCGAGCCGCTGGGATTCACGCAGGACGACGTGCAGCTGCGCGGCGCGGCGATCGAGTGCCGCATCGCCGCCGAGGATCCGTACAACAACTACCTGCCGTCGCTCGGCCGCATCGACTTCGTCAACGAGCCGAGCGGGCCCGGCGTGCGCGTCGACAGCAGCATCTTCAGCGGCATCGAGATCCCGTACTTCTACGACCCGATGCTCGCCAAATTGATCTGTTGGGGCGCCGACCGGACGATCGCCATCGAGCGCATGAAGCGCGCGCTGCGCGAGTACGTGATCATGGGCATCAAGACGAACATCCCGTTTCACTTGCAGCTGCTCGACGACCCGCGCTTTGTCCACGGCGAGGTGCACACCGGCTTTCTCGACAGCGACTTCAAGATGATCGAGCCGCCGGGATACGAAGAGCAGGAGCAGATCGCGCTGCTTGCCGCCGCCGTCATGGCGCACAAGCGGCGCGTACGCAACGGCGCGCAGCCGGCGATCATCGTCGGGCCGGCGGATGGCTGGCGCGAAGCGGGCCGCGATCGGCAGCTGGCGAGCCGCGCGGCGGCGACGCAGGGGGGGCGATGGCGGCGAAATACCGGCTGAGGCTCGGCGCCGAGACGCAAGAGATCGAAGTCGAGCCCGATCACGCGGGCGGCTTTCGCGTCACCGCCGGCGGCACGACGCGCAGCGTCAGCCTCGAGCGCATCAACGACTCCGCCCGCTACTCGCTGATCGTCGACGGCAAGCCGTATGACGTCTTCGCAGAAGAAGGGCCGACAGACTTCCACATCATCGTCGATGGCCACCGCGTCACCGTCGGCACGCAGACGGGGCGCCGCGGCGGCGGCGGTGGCGGTGACTCCTTCGACATCGACGCCGGCGGCGAGTGGGTGCTGAAGTCGCCGATGGCGGGACTGGTGCGGGAGATCATGGTGCAGGCCGATGATGAAGTGGAAGAAGGCCAGGTGCTGATGATCGTCGAGGCGATGAAGATGCAGAACGAGATGCACGCCCGCCGCGCCGGCACGGTCAAGGCGATCTACGTCAGCGTCGGCCAGCGGGTCGATCAGGGCACGCCGCTTGTCGTGTTGCTGTGACGTGGGGGATAGTCGTTGGTCGTTGGTCGTTGGGGACGACTCGACCGGGCGCTCCAACCTAAGCGCGAGAGCACGAGGCGACCGGTTCGCCGCCGAGCCTACCCCTAACGACCAACGACCCACGACCAACGACTACTCCCCAACGTTGCCGCCCTTCTCGGCGATGACATATAGTGAAGCCCCATCCCTCGGGCCGATGTGACGCCTGACCAATGATAAGGAACCGTCCATAGCTAAAGACCTTCGCATCAACGACCGCATCCGCGTCCGTGAAGTCCTTCTCATCGACGATGAGGGCCAGAAACTGGGCGTGATCTCGACGCAGGAAGCGATGGATCGAGCCCGCACCGCTGGCCTCGATCTCGTGGAAGTGGCGCCGAACGCCAATCCGCCCGTCTGCCGCATCCTCGACTACGGCAAGTTCAAGTACGAACAGTCGAAGAAGGAGCGCGACGCCCGCAAGCATCAGCACCAGGCTCAGCTTCGGGAAGTGCGCTTCAAGCCGAAGATCGGCGTGCACGACATCGACTTCAAGATGAAGGTCGTCGAGAAGCTGCTGAAAGATGGCGATAAGGTCAAGGTTTCGGTAATGTTTCGCGGGCGCGAGATCACGCACCCGGAGATTGGCCGCGAGCTGCTGATGCGGGTGGCGGCGCACCTCAAGGAAAAAGAAGCGGCAATCGTCGAGCGGCCGCCCTCGATGGAGGGCCGCTTTATGAATATGTATCTGGCTCCCGTCGCACCGAAGATGGCGCCGAAGCCGAAGGCGCCGCGAGCGGAGCGCCCCAGGCGCGACGGTTCGGGCGAAGAGGGCGGCGAGACGGCGATGAGCGCGGCACTGAAGGCCGCAGGGGCAGCGGGCGCCGACGAGGCCGTCGCGCTGACTGCGCCGGTAGTTGCCGCGGAGCCAGCGCCGACCGAAGCCTGATGGCGACGGGATCAAAGCAGGGTTGAAGCGGCGAGGTGCGCCTCGCCGTTACTATGTCAACGATCGCACCGCACTCGACGTGCAGCGATGCCAACCGCAGAGGACGAGAGTATGCCGAAGATCAAGACGCATCGCGGCGCCGCCCGCCGGTTCAAAGTGACCGGCACCGGCAAGTTCACGCGTCGCAAGGGCAGCATCAGCCACCGCAAGACTCGCAAGTCGAACGCGGCGAACGCTGCGGGCGATGAGATGTTCGTGCTCAGCAAGCCCGGCCAGCGCGTCCTGAAGAAGCTGATGCCGTACACGAAGCGGTAGACGCTGCGCGTAGAACCTAGAACCACGAACTTAGAACCTATCCATGAACCGGCGGCGGTTCTAGGTTCTAAGTCCTAAGTTCTCGTTCCTGGAGGAACCATGCCACGCGTGAAGAGAGGCGTGCCGGCGCACGCGCGACACAAGAAGATCATCGACCTCGCGAAGGGGCATAAAGGCCAGCGCCATCGCGTGTTCAAGCGCGCGAATGAGTCGGTGCTGCACTCGCTCGACTACGCGTACCGTCACCGCCGCGAGCGCAAAGCCGACTTCCGCAAGTTGTGGATCGCGCGCATCAATGCGGCGGCCCGTATCAACGGCACGACGTACAGCCGCCTGATCGACGGACTCAACAAAGCCGGGATTCTGATCGACCGCAAGGTGCTCGCCGATCTCGCCGTGCGCGAGCCTGCCGCCTTCGCCACGATTGCC
>JBBQVO010000060.1:0-17125 GCA_038211505.1 Dehalococcoidia bacterium
ACGGCGACGATGGTCGATGGGCAACTCGCCTTCGCGAACCTCGAGGGCGCGCTGACCGAGCGCGGAGATCCCTGGCCGAAGGGCTACAACTTTCGCACGCCGACGCGATTCGTCAACGGGCTCGCCGACGCGCGCTTCGGCGTCGTTTCGCTCGCCAACAATCACACGATGGACTACGGCGCCGTCGGATTACAGGACACCATCCTCGCGCTCGACAGCGTCAACGTCGCCCATTGCGGCGCCGGCAACAACGCGACGCAGGCCCACGCGCCTGCGCTCATGCGCGCCGCCGACGTCACCGTCGCGTTCCTCTGCTACGCCGCGACGCCGGTCGAAGGCGGCGGCTTCGACATAACCGCCTGGGCGGCCACCGCCGACGCGCCCGGCATCGCCATCGGCACGCCGGACACGATCGTCGCCGACGTGGCGGCCGCGAGGCGCATCGCCGACTTCGTGATCGTCGCCGTGCACGCCGGCAGCGAGTACATCACGACGCCGAACGATACGCAACGCGAGCTGGCGCGCGCGGCCCTCGCGGCCGGCGCCGACGCCTACATCGGCGCGCACTCGCACGTCGTCCAGCCGGTGGAGCAGCGTGGTTCGCAGCTGATCGCGTGGGGTCTCGGCAACTTCATCTTCGATCTCGACAACGTCGATCTCGCCAACATCCCCGAGCCACGAGTGTCGGCTATCCTCGACGTCACGCTAACGAAGGGCAGCGGCGTCACGGCCTTCCACGCCATCCCCGTGACACAGGACGCGGACGAAGATCGGCCGCGGCCGGCGACCGACGACGAAGCCGCTATCCTGCAACAACTCATCGGCCGCTGACATGGAGGCAAACGACGATGGATCTCGGACTGCGTGATCGCGTGGCGATCGTCGGCGGCGCCAGCCAGGGCATCGGTCGCGCGACGGCCAAGATGCTCGCCATGGAGGGCTGCCGCGTCGTCATGGCGGCGCGTCGGAAGGACGAACTCGAAGTCGCGGCGGCAGACCTGCGGGCGCGCGTGTTCGCTGAAACGGGCAGTAACGCGACGATCGTCTCGGTCATGTGTGACATGTCGTCGCACGCCGACATCCAACCTCTCGTCGCGCGCACCGTTGCCGAGTTCGGCGCGATCGACGTCGTCGTCAACAACGCCGGCGGCCCGCCGCTCGGGCGCTTCGAGCAGCATGACGACGCGGCGTGGCAGAAAGCGTTCGACACGAACCTGATGAGCGTCGTCTGGATGGTGCGCGAGACGCTGCCGCACCTGCGAAAGTCGGATCAGGCGCGCATCATCAACATCACCTCAACCGCCGTGAAGGAGCCGATCGATGGGTTGATCCTCTCGAACAGCATCCGTCTCGGCACGACAGGCCTAGCGAAGACACTCTCGCGCGAGCTCGGCCCGAGCGGCATCACGGTGAACAACGTCGCGCCCGGCATGACGATGACCGACCGCATCCGGCCGATGATCGAGGCGCAGGCGAACGCCGCGAACCAAACATTCGAGCAGGCGCGCGACGAGCGAGCGAAACGCATCCCGACGCAACGCATCGGCGATCCCGAAGACGTGGCCGCGACGATCGTCTTCCTTGCGTCGGCGCAAGCCCGCCAGGTCACCGGCCAGACGATCCTCGTCGACGGCGGCGCCACCGCGAGCGTGATGTGACGGGCAGACGGCGGGTATCTGCGCTGTCATGCGGAGGTTCCGTGGCCGCGGAAGGCCACCCGAACCATGAAAATTAGCATCGCGACGCCGCGTCAGCATTGTTGCGTGGAACCGCAACAACTGTCATTCCGAGCGCCGCCGAGGAATCTCTCCGATGTCACCACGAGTGTCATCCCGCGCGAATGTCGGCGGTGAGCAGGCGACGGAGGCAATCCCAAGAGATTCTTCGCTTCGCTCAGAATGACGGGCCCAACCTGGCGCCGCTTTTGCGGGCGTCAGCGGCCGACAACGGGCGGCCACGCGGGGCGCCTGTGCAGGTCGGCCGGTCACTTCCTCACAGCCTGTGAGACTGCCACGCCCAGTTCGGGCGGCCTATCAGATCGCAGCTCGTCGAGCTGTCGCGCATAAATACGAAACCCGGATATTGTGGTCCGGGCGCTTCTGGACAGTCTGCCTCAGGCGAAGCCTTCGGCCACGGTCTCCCAGCCGGGCACGAATTTCCGCCAACCCTCCTCGCTATCGAGATACGGGTAGACGACGTAGTAGCTATTCACGCGCGGCTGCCGCGGCTCCTCCGCCAGCAGCATCTTCGCTTCCTGGGGCGTCCGCGCCGCCTTGCGATGATTGCAACTCTTACACGCCGTCACGAGGTTCTCCCACGTGTGCCGTCCGCCACGATGCCGCGGCATCACGTGATCCAGCGTCAGATCGCGGGCGCCACGGCGGCCGCAGTACTGGCACGTGTAGCGGTCGCGGTTGAAGACTTCACGCCGCGAGAGTCGCATCTGCGGCCGTGGTCGCTTGATCAGGTAGATCAGCCGGATGACGGACGGCAGCGGGAACGAGCGCGTCGTCGTCCGCCACGATAGCCGGCTGTGCTCAAGCACCTCCGCCTTGCCGCGGTCAACGAGAACGAACGCCCGGCGCGGATTGCAGACGTTGAGTGGCTCGTAGTTCTGGTTGAGGACCAGGACGCTTCCCATGGGCATTCCAGATTCACCCGCCTGCCCAGCATCATAGCAAGGCCCGAAAACGCGCGGCAACGACGCCTCACGCCTGTACACAGTGCCGATGGGCGGCCTAGAATCGCCAGCAGCGCCTGGGACGGCCCGGACGCCGGTTCGGAAGGACACGCCAGATGGCATCGAAAGACGACATCATCCAGGGGTTGGAAGTCTTGATCACCGAGTCTCGCCGCCTCTCGACGAGCCTCAGCGAGAAGCAGTGGGATCACGTCGTCGACCTCGACGGCTGGAAGAACAAAGAGGTGCTCGCGCACATCGCCGGTGTCGGTGCCATCGTCGTACCGATGGTCTCCGGCTTCTCGACCGCGCCCGCGGGAGTCGATGTGATGGGAGCCGTGGACATCGACGGAATGAACGCCGGCATCGTCGCAGCGCGGGCCGGCGCGTCGGCGTCGGATCTCGCCGACGAGGTCGAGAAGAACTATCGAGGCGCGATCGACTTCGTTCGCGGTGTCCCCGAAGAAACGCTCGCAAAGCGCACGACGGCGATGGGCCACAAAGACATCCCGATCAGCGATCTGTTGATCCGCATGGTCGTGATGCACGGGTTCGGGCACATCTACAGCGTCTACAGCGGCATCTTCTACTCGAAGGATTGAGGGCGGCATGAACGGCGTGAACGACGCGCTGGCGATCCTCGAAGGCACGCCGCAGGTGCTCCGCGCGCTGCTGACGGACACGCCCGCAGATCTGTTGGGCGCAACCGACGGCGAATGGACTGCCCTGGACGTAGTTGCGCACCTGGCGTCGCTCGATCCGTTCACGTTGGAGCGGCGAGTGCGCGCGATCGTCGAGGGATCCGAGCCGCCGCTACCGGAGATCGACGAGCACGAACTGCTCGCACGATCGGGATACGCGGGTCTGCCGCTGGACCAGCTGCTGTCGGACTTCGCCACGCGCCGAGCGTCAATCGTCGCGTGGCTCCGCCAGTTGACGCCGACGGATCTCAACAGGTTCGGGAATCATCAATCCGTCGGCCGACTAACCGCCGCCGAGATCATCAACCATAAGGCCTGGCATGATCTCTCGCATATCCAGCAGATCTGCCGCATCATCGCGGCCGCGCCGGACGCTCTCAGCGGCCCCATGCGCCAGTTCCACTAGTACGCGCGGCATGGCTCGCCCGAATGTACAAGGGGCGGCCCCGCGTGGCCGTCCCTGTCCGAAGGCGCAGACTGCCACCGTCCGGCGACAGTCCACGGCCTGTCGGAGGAGCGATACCGAACGTCAGGACGCGCCCCGCGTCGGCGTGCCCGTGCGCGAGACGCGCTCGGCTACGGATAACCATAGCGGCCGACGAACCATTGGTACGCCAGCGATGAGATCTCCTGGCCAAGCGGGATGTCGTCGTACTTGTTGACGACGTTCTCGGTGAAGAACGAGATGGCGTAGCCGTACCGCTCGCCGCCGCGCTCGTACCAGACGATGCCGACGTCGTTGTCCGCCCAGCCCTCCTGATAGAGGAAGCCGTTCTTGTGCGAGACGGTTGCGCCTTCGCTCGTTCCGATCGGGATCAGATAGTTCAGCCCCGGCTTGACCAGCGTCATCTTCGAGAGCATGTAGTCGCGCCAGAACGGCGCAAGCACGCGCCCCTGCCAGAGCGCAGCGAGTCCGCGGTTCGCGTCGCGCGCCGTAATCCGATTCTCATCGACGTCGTATAGCGACTCCTCCGGGAACGCCGGTGGATGATCGAGCAATGTGCTCGTCATGCCGAGCGCGTGCATGAAGTCGTTATCGCGGATGATGCCGGTCGTCAGATCGCCGCCGCCCACCCAGTCACGCATGAGCTGGCGCGCCGTCACGGGATCCGAGCGGTTGATCGTCTGGCCGATCAAATCGCCGGGCTCCGGTTCCGGATACTTGTAGTCCTGCAGGTCGAGCGCGACGCGCATCAGCCCGTAAAGGTTGATCGTGCAGCCCGGCAGCCGCGTCGCGTTGCCGTTGACGTCGATCGTCTCGTTGGTGCGCAGGTCCGTGATCGCGACCGCGGTGTCAATCGGAATCGACGAGTTCGCGATCGCCGCGGCGATGCTGTCCTGCAGCTGCAGCATGTCGGGCCCGGGGAGCGGCTCATCGAAGCCGTTGCAGATCGGCGTGTAGAAGGCGAAGGTCTCCGACGAGACGAGGCCGCTGGCCGCATACGTCGTGACGCGCGCGAAATGAGTCGAGCCTTCCTCGAGCCCGTCCCAGATGTAGCCCCAGACGGGAGGCGCCAGCGGGCCGACGCTGATGTAGCTGCCGTACTCGAAGCCGTTGTTGTACGTGCTGAGATCGACGAATTGCGCACCAGCGCGTGACGGCGTCCACAAGAACGTCGCGCGGACGCCGTTCGATGCGAAGCTCGTGCACTCGGCATGGAACATTGCCGCGCCAGATGCCGCGCCGGGTCGCGTTGGTGGCGGCAACGGCTGCGGCGGCCCAGCGGTCGCAGTCGCGACGGGCGGAGGCCGCGAGGCGATCGTCGTCGGTGTGCGCGTCGGCACACCCGTGTGCGTCGCGGTCGGCGAGCCGGGGAACGCGATGCCGGCGCGAGCATGCGGTGTGTGGCCGAAGAGGAGCGCGATCGAGGCTGCGAAAACCGTGGCGGCGAGCGTCATGCTCAGGACGAACTTCAACGTTGTCGAACCTTCCCTGTCCCGGAACTGCCGCCCGCCTGATTCTGCGCGAGAACGATCGCTGAGGCAACCGCCAGGCGATCGACGCTCGTCGCTGACCCATGCATGTTCGCCTGATACGCTGCCGCCATGAGCGACGGCATCGAACTCCGTGTACGCAGATTGAAGGCGGCTGCCAGGCTCCCCGTGCGATCAACCCCGGCGGCGACGGGGCTCGATCTCCGCGCCTGCCTCGACGCGCCGATCGTGCTCACGCGCGGGCCGCAACTCGTGCCCACAGGCATCGCCATCGAGTTTCCCGTCGGATACGACGTGCAGGTGCGGCCGCGATCGGGCCTGTCGCTCAAGGGTGTCGGCGTGGCGTTCGGGACGATCGACGCTGACTATCGTGGCGAGGTGCTCGTCACGATGTGGACGTTCGGCGCGGCCGAGACCTACGAGCTGCGCGACGGCGACCGCATCGCCCAGCTCGTCGTCGGCGTCGTCGCTCCAGCCGAGGTCCTCGAGGTCGAAGAGCTGTCGGAGTCCGCGCGCGGCGACGGCGGCCACGGCTCAACTGGGCGCTGATCTTGACCGGCTTCCGAAGCCAGTGATAGACTTTTGCGGATTCGAGTGGGGTTGCCGGCGCTCTGCGTATCTACTTCGCAGGGCGTTTTTCGTCGCAACGCCGCACGATTCCGACGCCTGGTGGGCGTGGCCTAGCGGTTAAGGCGCCTGGTTGTGGCCCAGGAGATCGAGGGTTCAAATCCCTCCGTCCACCCCATTCCTCTTCTATCCCCAAGCAGGGCCGTCGGCGTCGACGAAAGGAACCCCGTGCCTGAGACTCCGAACGACGACCAGCCGAATCCGTCGGCGGATATGCCATCGCCCGGCGCCAGGCAGATGGCCGATACGCCGACGCCCGCCGCCTCGCAGATGGCCGAGGCGCCGATGGCCGATGCCGCCGGCGATGGATCGACGACGCCGAGCGGCTATTCGTACACGGTCGTCGACGACGATGACGCGGCTGGCGCTCACCAAACGAGCGCGCGCGGCAGCGGACGCGGCGGCTGGATCGCCGCCATCGTCCTCGCGGCGATCGTGCCGGCGGTGATCGTCGGTGCGCTGGTGTGGGTGTTCGCGCGCGGCGGCGGCGGCGAAAACAAGACGCGCGTCACGGCCGACGTCAGCAATCTCCTCAACGCCTTCTCGCAGGGCCGCGCCGGCACCGATTCGACGCGCTACGAAGGAACGCTGCCGCCCGGCTATCCGGGCGACGTGCCGGTGTACCCGGGATCGACGCTCGTATCGTCGGTGCTGCAGGTCAGCGGCGCCGACGCGGCGTATCTCGTGATCTACGACACGAAGGACACGCGCGAGAAAGTAGCCTCGTACTTCGGCGATCAGCTGAACGCCGGCTCGTTCCAGATCAGCTCCGGGCAGGACAACAAGGACACGACGCTGCACCAGTTCACCAAAACCGACGACCCGAACACGACCGGGCTCGTGCTCGTCGAACAATCGACGGACAACAAGCTGACGACGATCGTCGAGAGCCTGCAAGTGACGGCCGGCGCGACCGACGCCACGAAGAAGCCGTTCGTCCCCGATCCAGCACGCGTGCTGCCCGACGGCTACCCGTCCGACAACGTGCCGGCATACAACGACGCGCTGCTGATCGAGACGGCGTTCCAGAAACAGAGCGGCAACAAGACGTACGCCGTCTCATACATCACGAAAGACGCCGCGACCGACGTGCTCAAGTTCTATCGCGACAAGCTCGGCGCGAGCGCGCTCGGCCTGAAAGTTACCGATGGCGACGCCAGCCAATCGACCCTGAAGAGCGCCAAGGCGATTCAGTTCGGCGACGACAAGCAGACGCTGCGCGGCGAGATCACCGTCGGCGAGTTCGCCGCCGACAGCAGCTACACCCGCATCGACCTGCAGGTCGGCGTGGCGAAGCCGGCATCGACCCCGTAGCCGCCCCACCCAGCTCCGCCTCGTCGCGCGGGGGTCGCCCCAGCAACGTCGTGATAAACTGCCCCGAACGCCGCACGCGCCCGTAGCTCAGCGGATAGAGCATCGGTCTTCGGAACCGAGGGTCGGGGGTTCGAATCCCTCCGGGCGCGCCACCTGTTTCTCAAGACGCGCAAGCAAGATCGTCGTTGACCTCGGCACGCGTTCGGCGTTGTCCCATCTGTGAGGTGGCTCCCGCGGCGGTCTTGCTGCTCGCCCTCATATCCGCACCCGGGTACCGCGCTGGCGCGCAGGGCCGAGTTGGCGCTCGTCTACTCGCACAACGACTGCCTCTCGTCAACGAGTCGTCGAGGCAACGCCCCGGCCGGCGCCAGTGGCCGCTTGCACCCTTAAGACCCTATCAGGCCTTAAGGAGCACGCCCCCGATCGGCGCTGGATGGCTTCGGCACCCTCAAGAACTCCCCTAAGGATGCCGAGCATAGGGACACAGGTTAGACGGCAAACCCGTAAGGGTTTCCAGCATCACTCGGGGGAGCATCGATGCACGACGGACCGCGCCCGTCCGCGCCACGCCGCCTACCGGCATCGCGCACCTTCCTCGCGCTCGGCGCCGCGCTGGCGACCGCCGCTATCTCGGCCAGCGCCACCTTCGCCGTCACATCGGCCAGCGGCGCATCGAATCCCGCCACCAGCCTGAACTCCGCGCCAGCGGCCGGCGATGCCTCAATGCTCGCATCGTTCGATCTCGCGCCCACGTTCTCGCCGGCCGACGAGGCCGCGCTCGGGGCAATCGCCCAATTCGTCGACGCAGCATCGAAGCCAACATCGACGGCGTCGCCCACGCCGACGCCGCAGGCGACGTCCACGCCGATCCCGCCTCCGACGCCTCTACCGCCGACGAACGCGCCCGCGCCGACGCGCGCGGCAGTGGAAGCGCCTCCGCAGGTCGCGCCCGCAGCGCCGCCGCCAACGCCCGTGTCGCCGCCGCCACCGCCGCCGCCAGCACCACCAGCGGCGCGCACGTCCGGACTCGATACGTCGCCGATGGACGCGGCGTCACAGCAGCTGTTCGATCTCACGAACCGGCGCCGCGTCGCGAACGGGCTGGCACCGCTGCGGCCGAACGGCGACCTCAACGGCATCGCCCGCATCCGATCGCGCGACATGGCCGATCACAACTACTTCGCGCACATCAGTCCCGTGACCGGCGACGGCGCGTTCTCGCTGATGGACAAGTACGGCGTGCCATACGATTGGGCGGGCGAGAACCTCGCCCGCAACAACTATTCCACTGGCGAGACCATCGGCGTCGCCGAACACGCGCTCTGGGGCAGCCCGCCGCATCGCGAGAACATCGTCAACCCGCACTACACCGACATGGGTATCGCCCTGGTCGTCGACGCTGCCGGCATGAAGTACTTCACGATCGTCTTCACGGGACCGGCGTAGGTCGAGAGCCGGACAGCAGATAGCCGATTGGCTTTCGGCCACTGGTGTTGCTGTACGCCGTCATCGCCGGCGCCCACCACTCAACAGACTCCAATCACCAAGCCCCAGCATGCTATCCTCACGCCGATGGCCGGCTGCGGTTGGGGAGGATGACCAGGTGGATCGGTTGATCCGCGATGCACGGATGGCGCTCGTACTCACGCTCGTCTCTGTCGCCGCGGCGATCGTCGCCATCACGCTCGTCTTCGCCCGCTCCGGCGCTTCGATGGGGACGCGACGCTCCGCCGCCGAAGCTGCGCCCGCGTATCCGGTCGCGCACACACTTCCAACTTCGATTGTCGTCCGCCTCCGTCGCGCCGACGATGCGGGCCCCGTTGCCGCGTCATTGATTGCGGGCGGTTATAGGATCATCGGGCGAGCATCGCAGCCACCATCGCTCGATGTCACGCCGCCTTCGGGCATGACGATCCTGAGCGCCGTCACGGAACTCACCGGAGGTCCCGGCATTCTCTACGCCGAACCGGCGTACCGGTTCCGCGCTACCGACATCCCCAGCGATCCGCTGTACATTCGGCAGTCGGCGTACCTCGAGGCCGTCCACGCGCCCGAAGCGTGGGATATCGAGACCGGCAATCCCGCCGTCGTCGTCGCCATCCTCGACACGGGCATCGACGCTACGCATCCCGATCTGCAGGGGCGGATCTGGACGAACCCGCGCGAGATCCCGAACAACGGCATCGACGATGACGGCAACGGCTGCATCGACGACGTGCACGGGTGCGCCTTCGTGCAAGACGCCGGGGCCGGGTGCGGATCGCCGACGAACGGCGACGTCGTTGACGATCTCGGTCACGGGACATTCGTGTCGGGCATCGTCGCCGCCGATGACAACGGCGCCGGCATGGCCGGGGTCGCGCGGAACGCGACGATCATGCCGGTGAAGGTGCTCGATTGCACCGGCGGCGGCAGCACGTTTTCGCTCGCGCAGGGCATCCTCTACGCCGCCACCAACGGCGCCGGCGTGATGAATGTCAGCCTCGGCGGCCCCGTCGATTCGGCGTACGTGCGTGAGGCGATCCGCATCGCCCGCGACGACTACGGCGTGCTGCTTGTCGCCGCCAGCGGAAACGGCGGCGGCAGCGTCGAGTATCCGGCGCGCTACAGCAACGTGCTCGCCGTCGGCGCCGCGACGAGCGGCGACCAGCGCGCGCACTTCTCGGCGTACGGCCCGGAAGTCGACGTCGTCGCCGTCGGTGAGAATATCGTCGGCACGGTGCCGAAGGGCACCTGTCAGTCGTTCCTGCCGTGCGTTCCCGGCGAGGACGGCTACGCGATCGGCGACGGCACGTCGTTCGCGGCGCCGCAGGTCACCGGCCTCGTGGCGTTGATGCTCTCGCGCTACCGCAGCCTGCGCCCGGATGCGATCGTCAGCCTGATCACGTCGTCCGCCGACGCCGTGCCAGCGGGCGAGATCCGCGATTGGGCGGGGGCCGGCCGCGTCAACATGGCGCGCGCCATTCGGCCACCGTTCCGCATCGGCGTGCCCGGCACGACGCGCGGCTAGCGCCGGCGCGGACAGCAAACATCAAGACAGCAAAGAGCAAAGGGCGGGGGCGACCACATCAGTCGCAAGTTGGCTGAACGCGCCGCGAGGTTTGTTCTTTGCAGTTTGATGTTTGATGTTTTGCTGCTTATCCGTAACGGCCACCGCATCCTGAGCCGTGGACGGCCAACCGAAACAGCCATACCTACCACGCGACGACTGAGTCCAAGACGATGCGCAACATGATGTTGTTCGGATTGTCGCTTTCGGCGACGTAGCGACGGCCGGCGTCTTCGCCGAGATAGTGAATCGCCATCACCTCGCGCCATTCGCGGCCAGGCGCCTCCTCGACAGCCGCACGGCCGCGGACGATGACGGTGTGATACGGCGGCCGTTCGTCGTCGATGCAGAGCGTGACGCGATCGTCGTGCTCGACGTTCTTGTGCTTCTGCGAGCCGCGTTCGGTGAGAATCAGAAACGCGCCTTCATCGAAGCGGTACCAGATCGGCGCGACGTGCGGCGACCCGTTGCGCATCGTCGTCCCCAGCCGGCCGATACGCGGCTTCTCGACGAATCGGATCTGCTGCTCGCTCAACATTCGTTCGCTCATCACTCCTCCGTTGTTCGCGCCGCGGCCGACAGCTGCGTCTCCGCGTTCGCGCCATTTCGCGCACGCTCGCGCCATTCGTACAGCACCCGCAATGCATCCAACGGCGTCATCGCGTCAACGTCGACGGCAGCGATCTCGGCGCGGAGTCCGTCATCCGGCGGCGTCGCGGCGAACAACGAGAGCTGCGGGCGATCGATGAGGTCGTGCGCGCGGCCGTTGCCGTTGCGATCGTGGCCGTCGCTCTCCAGCTCCAGCAGCACTTCACGCGCCCGCTGCACGACCGCTTTCGGCAATCCCGAAAGCTCGGCGACGTGGACGCCGTAGCTGCGATCGGCGCCGCCGGGCACAATACGGCGCAGCAGCACGATCCGCCCCTGCTCTTCGGCGACTGCGACGTTGTAGTTGCGGACGCGTGGCAGATGCTGCGCCAGATCGACGAGTTCGTGATAGTGCGTGGCAAATAGAGTCTTCGCCTGCAGTCCCGGGCGGTTGTGCAGATATTCGACGACGGCGCGGGCGATCGCCATGCCGTCGTACGTGCTCGTGCCGCGCCCGATCTCGTCGAGAATGACAAGCGACCGCGACGTCGCGTTGTGCAGGATCGCGCTCGTCTCGATCATCTCGACCATGAACGTCGACTGCCCGGACGTCAGGTCGTCGCCAGCGCCGACGCGTGTGAAGATGCGGTCGACGACGCCGATCGCGGCGGATGACGCCGGCACGTAGCTGGCGCTCGTCGCCTTCTGCTCGATCAGCGCCGCCTGCCGCAGATACGTCGACTTTCCCGCCATGTTGGGGCCGGTGAGGATGATGATCTGCGCGTCGCCGGATGCCATCGCCAGATCGTTCGGCACGAAGGCGCCGGCCGAGAGCGACGCCTCGACCATCGGATGCCGGCCGTCGCGGATCTCGATCGTGTCGCCGTCGTGCAACGAGGGCCGCACGTAGGAGTGTCTGACAGCCGCTTCGGCGAGCCCGCATGCGGCATCGATCTCGGCAATCGCCGCCGCCGTCGCCAGAATCTGGGCGGCCGCGGCGACGATCTGCGCGCACACCTGCCGGACGATCGCTGTCTCAAGCTCCGCGGCGCGATCTTTTGCCGTCAGAATCTGGCTCTCGTATTCGCGCAGCTGCGCCGTCGCGTAGCGCTCGGCGTTGACGAGCGATTGCCGTCGCTCGTAGTGCTCCGGTGCCAGCGCCGCATTCGCCTTGCTGATCTCGATGTAGTATCCGAAGACGCGGTTGTAGCCGATCTTCAGCGACTTGATGCCGGTGCGCTCGCGCTCGCCTGCCTCCAGTTCGGCGAGAAATCGCCGCACGTCGCGGGTGATGAGCCGCAGATGATCGAGCTCCTCCGAGAACCCCGGGCGCACGACGCCGCCTGCCTCGATCGTCGCTCCCGGCTCGTCGGCGATCGCGAGCGCAATCGCCGAAACGACATCCGCGCACGGCCGCAGCCGCCGGCCGATCGCGCCGATCCGCGCATCAAACGCCAACTCAACATCATCGACGATCGCACCGGCCGCATCATTCGCTCCGGCGGTCGCAGGCGGCGCCATAGTCCGCGCCAGGACATCCCGGAGATCCTCAACAACTGCGGTCGCGCTGTCGCGTTCACCGCCACTTTGCTGTTTGCCGTTTGATGTTTGCTGTTGTCCGTCCCTTTGATCTTTGCTGTCTGATGTTTGCTGTTGCTGGGCGAGAGCCGCCCGCAATCGTCCCGCCGCCTCCAGCCCGCGCCGCAACGCCACCAGATCGCGCGGTGCGGTGCGTTCGGCGACGATGCGGCCGACGATGCGTTCGACGTCCGGGACGGACGCAAGCAACTCCTGCAGCCGCGCCCGTCGCAGCGCGCTCTCGTGGCAGTACGACACCTCGTCGAGCCGCGCATCGATGACCGCGACGTCGCAGAGCGGCTGTCCGAGACGGCGGCGGAGCAGTCGCGCGCCCATGGCGGTCTTGGTGCCGTCGAGCGTCGCCAGCAGCGAGCCTTCGCGGCGCAGGTCACGTCCCGCCGTGAACAATTCGAGATTCCGCATCGTGTGCGGATCGAGGCCGACGTAGGCGCCCGGCTGATGGGCGCGGATCGCCGTCACGAGCCCGATGCTCGCCGCCTGGTTCTCGCGCAGATACATCAGCACGGCGCCGCACGCCGCCACGGCCGGCGACGCGCGATCGATGCCGAACGCCTCCGCCGACGCAATGCGGAAGTGCTCCTGCACCGTCACTGTCGCCAGCTCCGCATCGAACCACAGCGATTCAACGCGCGTCGTCCGATGCGCGGGATCGAGCCACGGCGGCGGCTCCGCGCCCTCCGGCAGCAGCACCTCGGCCGGCCGGATGCGCGCCAGCTCGGCCGCTGCCGCGTCGGCGCCCAGCGCGCCGGCGACGAACTCGCCCGTGCTGATGTCGACGTACGCAAGCCCGATATCGCCCGCCCACGCATCGTCGCTGCCGCGCGCGCGACGTCCGGGCGCGATGCATGCGAGATAGTTGTTGGCGCGATCGTCCAGCAGATTCGGCTCGATCACCGTGCCGGGAGTGACGACGCGCACGACCTTGCGTTCGACGATGCCTTTGGTGGTCGCCGGGTCGCTCATCTGCTCGCAGAGCGCGACCTTGTAGCCTTTCGAGATCAGCTTGGCGATGTAGCCGTCGACGGCGTGGTAGGGGATGCCGGCGAGCGGCACCCGCAGCCCCTTGCCCATCGGCTTCGACGTCAGCGTGATGTCGAGCTCGCGTGCGCATAGCTCGGCATCGTCATCGAAGGTCTCGTAGAAGTCGCCGAGACGAAAGAAGACGATCGCGTGCGGATACCGCCGCTTCACATCGAGATACTGCCGCCGAATCGGCGAGAGCGTGTCCATCGGACGAGTTTACAGGAGTTCGCAGCTTGCAGTTCGTCGCTTGCCAAGCGCGCTTGTCATTCGGAGCACAACATGCCTGTCATTCCGAGCGCGGACGACCTGTTATCCCGCGCGAAGCCGACCTGTCATTCCGAGCGTAGCCGAGGAATCTCTCCGATGTCACACCGAATGCAGTCCCGCGATGATGAATAGCCCTCGCCGCTCGGCAGCGGCTTGAACAGACAGCGTCGAAGCTAGCCCGCGAGAGCTGAAACGCCGTCGCGACAAGTGAGACGCACAGGTCAGATGAGTTTTCAGCGCCTTGCGCACGGCAACCGGTAAACTCCCCGATATGCTCCTCCTCCTCGACGGCAACAATCTGGCGTGGGCGGGCTTCTACGCGCTCGAACGTGCGATGAAGCCGGAGACACCAGAGCGACGCGCGCGTGTCGCGATGCTCGGCCTCGCATCGATGATCCTCGGCGCGATAGCACGCGACGGCGAGCCGCCGGGCGAGCGCGCGCCCGATGCGCGCGTCACGCCGGCCACTTCAGTGGCGATCTGCTTCGACCAGGGGCGGCCGCTGCGTCGGCGCGAGATCTACCCGCCGTACCAGACGGGGCGCGAGGGTGATCCGAAGTTCATCGAGAATGAGCCGACGATCCTCGGCGCCATCGCTGAGTTCTGCACGATGGCCGAGAAGATGCTGCCCGTCGACGTCCTCCACGGCGCGAACACGGAGGCCGACGACCTGATCGCTGGCCTCGTGCACGATAAACCAAACGTAAAGAAGCGGATCATTTCGACGGACCGGGACTTCTTGCAACTGATCGGCGCGAAGACGAGCGTGTATGCGCCGGTGAAGAAGCTCGTGATCACGGAGGACAACCTGTTCGCCGCCATGTTCCCGAAGAGCGACGGCGCGCAGCCGTTCCCACGCGAGCGCTTCCTCGACTACCGCGCGCTCACTGGCGACCCTTCCGACAATCTGCCGGGCGTCCATGGCGTCGGCCCGCAATCGGCCACCCGCCTCCTCGCCGCCGCCCCGCTCGACAGCTACTTCGGTGACGCCGCCGCCGTTCGCGCCGCGCTCGGCCGCAAGAGCGAGGCCGTCGAGCGGGCCTTCGCATCCGACGAAGCCCGCGCCATCGTCGACCGCAACCGCACGCTGATGGATCTCCGCCGCCCAGCGCCCTGCTGGTCCGACCTGCCGTCGTATACCACGCGTGGCACGTGGTGCCGCGACGACTTCAAAGGCTGGTACGAAGAAGAAAAGATCAGCGCCGTCGAACCAGAGTCGCTGTTCACGCGTCTGGAGTCGCTGGCGGCGGCGCGGTGACATCGGCCCCGCTGCAAATTCGAACCAGACTCATCTTGACACCGCTCTTCGCGCTTAGAATCAGCCACTCACGAACGCCACGATGCCTCTGGCAGCAGACGGTCGATCTCGTCAACAATGTACGGCGCGCCACGGGCATCCGGCGCGACATATCGGGCCGACCAGCGACGTTAGATGTAGGGACAGGTCTTCACACCTGTCCAGACGCGAGACGAGAGGTTCACCGTAAACCACGGGACAGGTCTGAAGACCTTGTCCGTACGGAACCCATCTCCGCACGGAGCTCTGAGACGACGCGGCGCCTGCGCGGGCGCCTGAGGACGAGAGAGTCAATGTCAACGAAGTACGTCTATCTCTTCCACGAGGGGCACAAGGACCAGAAGGAGCTGCTTGGCGGCAAGGGCGCGAATCTCGCCGAGATGACGAATCTCAATCTGCCGGTGCCGCCCGGGTTCACGATCACCACGGCGGCATGCAACGCCTACACGAAGGCCGGCATGCAGCTGCCGAGCAGCCTGATGGATCAGGTGCGGCTCGCGCTGAAGACGACGGAGGATGCCGCCGGCAAGCAGTTCGGTGACCCCGCCGCGCCGCTGCTCGTATCGGTGCGCTCCGGCGCGAAGTTCTCGATGCCGGGGATGATGGACACCGTCCTCAACCTCGGCCTCAACGAGCAGACGCTGCAGGGCCTCGTCGACGCGACCGGCGACGAGCGTTTCGCCTACGACGCCTACCGCCGCTTCGTGATGAGGTTCTCGGACATCGTCCTCGATCTCGATCGCAAGAAGTTCGACGGCATCTTCAACGACGCCAAGAAGTCCGCCGGCGTCACCGAGGACTCCGAGCTCTCGCCCGACGCGCTGAAGGCCGTCGTCGCGCGCTTCAAGCAGCACGTCAAGTCCGAAACCGGCAACGACTTCCCGGACGAGCCGATGCAGCAGCTTGAGCTGGCCATCCGCGCCGTCTTCGACTCCTGGAACAACGAGCGGGCGTTCCGCTACCGCGAGATCGAGAAGATCCCGCACGATCTCGGCACCGCCGTGAACATCCAGACGATGGTCTTCGGGACTATGGGGCGCGATTCCGGCACGGGCGTCGCGTTCACGCGCGACTCATCGACGGGCGAGCGGAAGCTCACGGGTGAGTACCTGATCAACGCGCAGGGCGAAGACGTCGTCGCCGGCATCCGCACGCCGTCGGACATCAGCCAGCTTGAACGCGACAACCCACCCCTCTATAAGCAGTTCGCCGAAATATGCGAAACCCTCGAACAGCACTACCGCGACATGATGGACGTCGAGTTCACATTCGAGAAGGGCCGCCTCTACTTCCTCCAGTGCCGCGTCGCGAAGCGCGCGACGAGCGCATCCGTGAAGATCGCCGTCGATATGGCGCGCGAGGGTCTGATCGATCGCAACGAAGCGATCCGCCGCGTCGAGCCGAAACGTCTCGATGATCTGCTGCACCCGCAGAGCGACCCGCGCGTGCAAACAGTGAACATCGGCGAAGTAGCGGACGCCGTGGCGACAGCCATCGGCGCGAAGCCGGCGATGCTCTACGTCGACGGCAACGATGTGAAGACGATGTCCGCCGCTGACTGGCATAAGACAGCGCCGGAGGATCAGTCGGCGTTGCTCGGGCGCGCAAAGTTCGTCGAGATCGCACGAGGTCTGCCCGCATCGCCGGGCGCGGCATCCGGCGCCATCGTCTTCGATCCCGACACGGCCGCCGAACGCGGCATCGGGCGCGGGGGCGCGGACATCATTCTCGTCCGCGAAGAGACGTCGCCTGACGACATTCACGGCATGACGGCGTCGCGCGGAATCCTCACCGAGCGCGGCGGCATGAGCAGTCACGCCGCGCTTGTCGCGCGCGGCTTCGGCAAGCCATGCGTGGCGGGGTGCGAAGCGATCGAGGTTGACGAAGGGTCAAAGTCATTCAAGATCGCCGGCGTCACGATCACGGAAGGTCAGACGCTGACGATCGACGGCTCCACAGGCCGCGTGCTGCTCGGCGCCATCCCGACGAGCGCGAGCGCGTTCTCATCTGAGCTGGACGAACTGCTGAAGTGGGCCGACGAAGCG
>JBBQVO010000061.1:0-16358 GCA_038211505.1 Dehalococcoidia bacterium
CAGGCTGCGGGTGCTCGCGTCACAATGCGACGTGCCGGGGGCGGTTCGCGCTCTGCGCGCCATCACCGACGCCCGCCAGCAGCTGACCGAGAACGCGAGCCCGGTGCTCGCGCTGGAGGCGATGATGCTGGCGCTGCCGCGACTCACGCGCAACGCCGTCAGCGAGCGGCTCGCGGGCCGTTAATCGACGAAAGGAACGCCGCGCACCCGCACCGGGGTGCAGCGGGGGTGACAACAGATGAGCGACCAGCAGCGCATTCCCGTCGGCGTCCGCTTCAAGGAAGCCGGCAAGATCTACTACTTCGACGCTCTTGAGTATCAGCTCGATGTTGGCAACTACGTCGTCGTCGAGACGTCGCACGGCCTCGAGATCGGGCGGGTCGTCGTCTCGCCGGAGCAGGTGCTGGCCAGTGAGATCAAAGAATCGCTCAAGCCGATCTTGCGCGTGGCATCGCCGGAAGACTTGCAGCAGCAGCGCGAGCTGAAGGAGCGCGCCGCCGAGGAGCTGCGTGAAGCGAAGCATCGCGTCGCCCGCGACGGCATCGACATGCAGATCGTCTCCGGCGAGTACAACCTCGAAGGCTCGCAGATCACGTTCTACTTCACGTCGGCCGATCGCATCGACTTCCGGCCGCTGGTTCGCGAGCTCGGCGCTGACTTCGGCACGAAGGTGCAGTTCCTGCAGGTCGGGGAGCGCGATCGCGCCAAGCTGCTCGATGGCTACGACGTGTGCGGCCAGCGCCTGTGCTGCGCCTCATGGCAGACGACGTTCCCGTCGGTCTCGATCAAGATGGCGAAGGAGCAGGATCTGCCGCTCAACCCGCAGAAGATCTCCGGCGTCTGCGGCCGTCTCTACTGCTGCCTGACGTTCGAGTACGAGGGCTATCGCGAGCTGCGCGGCCAGATGCCGAAGGTCGGCTCGATGGTGTCGACGCCGTCGGGCGAGGCGAAGGTCAACAGCGTGAACCTGATGTCGAAGATGGTGCGGCTGTGGCTGACCGAGCAGCATCAGGTCGTCGAGATGTCCGTCACTGATCTGCAGATGCAGTACGGCCTTACAGTGCGGCCCGTCGAGCTCGTGCGCGAGATCGAAGAGCCGCTCCGCACATCGACACCAACGGCCGAAGCGACGATGCCGACGGCGGAGTCGCAGTCCCGCGTGATCGGCGAGACGCCGGCGAGCGACGGCGAGCCGGCGGCGGCGCCGACAGACGCGGACGGCGAACGGCGGCGACGCCGGGGGCGCCGGGGCGGCCGTAACCGCCGGCGTGGGGGTGGTGATGGTGGTGGTGGGGCGCCGGGTGGCGACGGGGCACCGCCGAGCGCGTAGCAGGATATGTGAGTCGGCCGCTGGTGAGTGGGATTACTCCGTTGGTTACGTCGGAGGGATACCACCCATGGGCACCTGCGGTTCCTCGCTGGCGCTCCCACGACAATGACGTTCAGTGGTTGGACTGCTTTTTGTCGTGACATCGGAGAGATTCCTCGACTGCGCTCGGAATGACAGTTGCGGTGCGAACGACAGTGTTGGCGGACGACAGACGTGGCGGAAACGGCAGCGCGTCGGATCATCGACGCGACGCGACGATCACGACGCGCGCTCAGACACCAACCGTCTAACCTTCTGTGCTTCTCTGTGTTCTCTGTGGATGGCTAGCGGGAGCGGGGGTCGAGGGCGTCGCGGAGGCCGTCGCCGAGGAAGGTGAAGGAGAGCATGAGCGTCGCGACGGCGAGGGCGGGGAATACGACGTTCCAGACGTTGACCTGGATCGAGTTGTAGCCGATGCTCACCAGCAGGCCGAGACTGCCGGGCGTCGTCAGGCCGATGAAACTCAGCGCCGCCTCGGCGAAGATGGCCGCGGGAATGCCGAATGTGATCGCGACGATCACCGGGCCGAGCGTGTTCGGCAACATGTGTTGGATCACGACGCGGAAGCGCGATGCGCCGAGCGATCGCGCCGCGAGCACGTAGTCGCGCTCCGCCAGGGAGAGCATCTGTCCACGCACGAGGCGCGCGATGGTGGTCCAGGCGACAAGGCCGATCGCGAGGATGACGATCACGCGCGGGTTGGAGATGATCGGCCAGTGCCGGCCGAACAGCACCGAACGCACGAGGATGATCGCCAGCAGATCGGGGAACGCGTACATGATGTCGGTGAACCGCATCAGCAGATTGTCCGACCACTTGCCGCCGAGCGCGGCGCCGGCTCCGATTGTGAATCCGATCAGGATGATTACGACTTGCGCGCCGAGGCCGATCTGGATCGAGATGCGCACGCCGTCGAGCACGCGCGCAAAGAGGTCGCGGCCGAGCTGATCGGTGCCGAACCACGTGTGCTGAGTCGGGCCGCTCTGCTTGATGCCGGTGAAGTCACCCGGCGCATAGCGGGCGAGAGGCCCGACATAGGCGCCGACGAAGGCAACGAAGATGACCACCGACAACAGGAGCAGCGCCAGCATCGCCAGACGGTTCTTGATCAGGCGTCGCCAGGCGTCCGACCACAGCCCGCGCTGTTGCCGGAAGTGCATATCGGGATCGACGATGGCGCCTGGCGCGCCGAGCAGCGTCTCTTGCGTTGTCATCAGCGGTACCTGATGCGCGGGTCGACCGCAGCATACGCCAGATCGACGAGCAGGTTCGCCATCGTGACGATCAGCGTGAAGAAGAGCGTGGTGCCCATGATCGTGGCGTAGTCGCGGCGCACGATCGCGTTGATCGTCTCGCGCCCGAGGCCCGGTATCGAGAACATCGTTTCGATGATGAACGAGCCCGTGATGAGGTTCGCAGCGATCGGCCCCATGACCGTAAGCACCGGGATCAGCGCATTCTTGATCGTGTGCCGCGTGACGACGCGCGTCTCGCGCAGGCCCTTGGCGCGAGCGGTGCGGATGTAATCCTGATTCAGCACTTCGAGCACACTCGCCCGCGTGACGCGCGCGATGTACGCCGCAGGAAGCGCGCTGATGGCGATCACGGGGATGACGCATTTGCGCCAGTCGTACGCCGACGACGTGAACACGTCGGACAGCTGTAGCGGCCCGCCCCAGCCCAATAGCTTGAACCAGCCGAGATCAATCGCAAAGAACAGCGCGAGAAACGAGCCAACGATGAAACTTGGCATGCTGGCACCGATCGTGGCAAAGCCGACGCCGATATAGTCGAGCGGGCCGTTGTGGTTCAGCGCCGAGAGCGTGCCGAGCGTCATCCCCAGCACTACGGCGACGATCAGCCCCATGATGCCGAGCTGCGCCGTGACGAAGAAGGTGCGCCGGATGATCTCCGTCACATCTTGATCACCCTGAAACGACAGGCCGAGATCGCCGTGCGACGCGTCCCACAAGTACAGACCGTACTGCTTGTACAGCGGTTGGTCGAGGTGGTATCGCCGTTCGAGCGCTGCTTCGACGGCGGGCGGCACTTTCTTATCCTGAGTGAACGGGCCGCCCGGCACGGCATGCATGAGAAAGAATGTGATCGTGGCCACGGCCCAGAGGACGGGGATCACCCAGAGAACGCGTC
Source organism: Dehalococcoidia bacterium (assembly GCA_038211505.1). GTDB lineage: Bacteria > Chloroflexota > Dehalococcoidia > DSTF01 > JACRBR01 > JBBQVO01. Next base: position 3,521 of record JBBQVO010000061.1, read on the forward strand.
GGATGGTGTAGGCGGCCATGAGAGTCCACGGTGGCGGCCCGCGCACGGGCCGCCACCTGATTGAACGTTATCGAGCGCTAGCTCTTCTTCACGTACCAGCACTCCATGCAGTAGTTGCCCGGCTGTCCGGCGTCGATCGTGCCGTTGGCCAGCACGCCGCCGATCTTCGGGCTCAGCAGGTAGGGCTTGGCATCCTGGTACATGGGGATGACGCCGCACAGGTTCGTGACGATCGCCGTCTCCATCTTCTGGTACGCCTTCGTCCGCGCGTCGTCCGAAGCAGCCGTGCCGGCCTCCTTGAACGCCGCGTCGACGTCCGGGTTGGTGCAGTTGTAGTGGTTGTTGCCACCGCCGGTGTTGAAGAGCCCGACGAGCGGGTTCTCAGCATCCGGGTAGTCCAACTGCCAGCCGCCCGGGAAGAGCTGGAACGTCTCGTTGTTGAAGTCCGCCGACCGCGTCTTGCTGTCGACGAACTGCGGGTCGATGTTGATGCCCAGCGTGTCCTTGAAAGCCTTCTTGACGAAGTCCGCCTCGTCGCGCTTCTGCTGCGTGTCGCGGGCGATCCAGGTGAACGTCGGCAGACCAGCGCCGTTCGGGTACCCCGCATCGGCCTCGGCCTTCTGCGCCGCCGCCTTGTCGAACCCGATCGTGCTGTCGAACTTCTCGTTGCCCTGGAACGCCTTCAGTCCCTTGACGAGCCAGTAGGTCGCCGGAGCGTGCACACCGTCAAACACGGCATCGACGAGCGCCTTGCGATCGAGCGCGCGGCTCATCGCCAACCGCAGGTTGAACGCCGCCTTGATCTTTTCCGGTGTTCCGCCATTCGCGCCCAGGATCGGGTCCTTCATCTGGACTTCGATCGTGGTGATGCGCGCCGACGGCACGATGAGCACGGAGGCCTTCAACCCCGAGTCGGCCTTCGCGACGGTCGAGTCCGTCGCCTGGATCTCGGTCTCCTGAAGTTCGCCCGTCTGGAACGCCTTGAACGCCGCCGGGAGATCATCGATGAACTTCACCGTGATCTGCTGCAACGCCGGCTTCTGGCCAAACCAGTTGGGGTTCGGCGCCAGGGTGGCGTGATCCTTCGCGACCACTTCCTTCAGCGTGAACGGTCCGTTGACGACGATGTTCGCCGGGTCGGTCCACGCGTCCTTGAACTTCTCGATAAGATCCTGCCGCGATGGGAACGTCGGCCAGAGCGCGAAGATCGTGTTGAACGTCGCGACCGGCTTGTTCGTCGTCACCTGGAGCGTCAGGTCGTCGGTGGCCTTTGCGCCGATCGCCGCGGTCAGCGCCGCTTGCGCGGCCGCGTCCTTGTTGGCGAACGCCTCATCGCACCCCTTCACTTCGCCGATGCCCGCGCCCAGGATGTACTGGTACGGACTCGCGACGACCGGGTCGCACTCGCGCTGAATGCCGTAGACGAAGTCCTTGGCCGTGATCGGCTGTCCGTCGGACCACTTCAGCCCGGACTTCAGCTTGATCGTGTAGACGGTCTCGCCCGCTTCGTTCGGCGCGGCGAGCTTGCCGGCGCCGGTGACGGCCTCAACCTTCGGTTCGCCGTCGGCGATCCCGTTCTCGACCTTGACGCCGCCTTTGCCGTCATCGGTCAGGTTGTACAGACCGCGGAACAGCATCCGCTCGACGCCGATGTCTTGCTCGAAGTTCGAGCGGTGCGGATCGTAGAACTGCGGCTCGCCGAGCTGAATCGTGATCTTCTGCTGATCGGCCGGCGCCGCGTCAGCGTGCGCGCCCGATGCTGACGTGGCGGCGGTCGTCGCCCCGGCGGCGGGCGATTTGGCGCCGCTGCCCGCGCCTGCTGTTGCTGTCTTGTCGCTGCTGCTCGTGCCGCTGCTGCATGCAGCGGCGAAGACGAGTGTGGCGGACATCGTCGCCGCCAGGATCAGAAACCATCGGTTTCTTACGTTCATCCTGCCTCCCTCCGGCGAGCCATCCGTGGGGATTGGCTCACCCTAACCAACGACCGAGACGGGCCACCTGGGCCCTGGACGGGGGTCTCTCTCGGCGCACCTCCTTAAGCATCGGTTCAGGAGTCCGCGTTCGGATGCTGGGATCGTATCAGCGTTGACAATATCCAGCAATTTGGCGCACCTATGCCAGATTCGATTATGCGCTCAAAACACTCGCCGAACACCCACATCGCCGCCACAGACATTGCGAATTCATATCGCTCCGGCCGAGACCGCCGCCAGATGCGCACGGTTCGATGTGCGGCCGAGGCGGCGTCCCTACGTTCTCAGATTGTTGCCCGCTCGTAATTGGATGCTGTCCGGAATACGCCCGGGGCGCCGTCCCTCCGTCCGCGACTGCCGCCGATGGTGGCTTTCACGGACGCGGACGGAGCTAAAGCTGCGTCCCTACGTTCTCAGATTGTTGCCCCGCTCGTAGTTGGATGCTGCTCGATATACGGCCAAGGCTGCGTTCCTACGTCCTCGTCCTCGGATTGTTGCCGCTGCCTGGTGGATGCGTCTCGCGAGCACGGCCGCTATCCTTCCGCCACGCGGCCGCCCCACACCTGACAGCAGCGCCGCGACGGAGGACGATATGAGTACCGCAACGAAAGACCTCTACGATGTCGGAGACGCGCCGCCCGTCGGGCACGTGCCGGCGCAGATGCACGCGATGACGATTCGTCGCGAGAACTTCGGCTCGCCGTCGCAGGCGTTCACGAAGGAGGTCGTCGGTGTGCCGTCGATCGGCCCGCGTGAGGCGCTGGTGTACGTGATGGCGGCCGGCATCAACTACAACAACGTCTGGGCGGCGCTCGGCACGCCGATCGACGTGATCAAGGTGCACGCGCAGCACGGCGACGAGACGGGCTTCCACATCGGCGGCAGCGATGCATCCGGCGTCGTCTACGCCGTCGGCGACGAAGTGAAGAACATCAAAGTCGGCGATGAAGTCGTCATCCACTGCGGCGCCTGGGATCCGGAAGCGCCCGACATCAAAGCCGCCGACGATCCGATGTTCGCGCCGTCATTCCAGATCTGGGGATACGAGACGAACTGGGGCAGCTTCGCCCAGTTCACCAAAGTCTGGGCGCACCAGTGCATGCCGAAGGCGAAGCAGCTGTCGTGGGAGGCGGCTGCCGCGCCGACGCTCGTCGGCGCCACCGCGTATCGCATGCTCACCAACTGGACGCCGCACTCCGTCCGCAAGGACGATGCCGTGCTGATCTGGGGCGGCGCGGGCGGCCTCGGCACGATGGCGATCCAGCTCGTCAAGGCGTTCGGCGGCGTTCCGATCGCCGTCGTCTCCAGCGACGCCAAGGGCGAGTACTGCCAGAGCCTCGGCGCGAAGGGCTACATCAACCGCAAGGACTTCACGCATTGGGGCCGCATGCCCGACTGGGAGAATGAAGTGGCATACGGCGACTGGGTGAAGGGCGCGCGCGCCTTCGGCAAGAAGTTCTGGGAGGTGCTCGGCGAGCGCCGCGCGCCACGCATCGTCTTCGAGCATCCGGGGCAGGACACCGTGCCGACGTCGGTCTTCCTCGTCGACAACGGCGGCATGGTGGTGATCTGCGCCGGCACGAGCGGCTACAACGCCGACGTCGATCTGCGCTACCTCTGGATGCGCCAGAAGCGCCTGCAGGGCTCGCACTTCGCGAACGATGATCAGGCCAACGGCTTCAATCAGATGGTGATCGACGGCAAGATCGACCCCTGCCTGTCCCGCACGTTTCCGTTCGAAGGCGTCGGCGAAGCGCACCAGCTGATGCACGACGGCAAGAACCCCGACGGCAACATGGCGATCCGCGTAGGGGCTGGGGGGTAGTTGGTCGCGTAGCGTGCGAGTGGGGATGTTAGATGTTGGATGTTGGATGTTGGATGTTGGAACGGCGGCCGATCGGCTTCTAGCGACGGATGGAGTTGACGGTCGATCATGACGGTCGGCTACCCTCATCTCACCATGACCACCGCCATCGTCATTCGCAACCCCGCTTCTCGCCACAGCATGCCTGACGCGCGGCTGCAAGCGGCGCTCGACTACGCGCGGCATGCCGGCTGGACGATCGAGGTCGTCACGACGGAGCGCGAGAAGCACGCCACAGAGATCGCGCGCGCCGCGGCGACGCGCGGCGTCGACGTCGACGTCGTCATCGTGAATGGCGGCGATGGCACGATCAACGAAGTGATCAACGGCATCGCGAACACGGGCGCCGCGCTCGCCGTGATCCCTGCCGGCACGGCGAACATCTGGGCGAAGGAGATGCACATCTCTCGCGACCCGGCCATTGCTGTCCGCGAGATGGTACACGGCGTCAGGCGGCGCATCGATCTCGGTCGCGCCAACGGCCGCTACTTCCTGCTCATGGCCGGCGTCGGCTTTGACGGCGAGATCGTCCCGCGCGTCTCGACGCAGCTCAAGCGACGCGTCGGCGCATTCTCGTACGTCCTCGTCGGCGCGAAGCAGGTGCTGCGAGCGCGCCAACAGGATGTGCGGATGACGATCGACGGCCGCGGCGCCGATGGGCCGCTGTACTGGATGGTCGTCGGCAACACGCGCTCGTACGGCGGCCTCGCCGACATCGCTCACCACGCCATCGCCGACGATGGCCTGCTCGACGCTGTGATCATGCGCCGCGGCGGCATCCAGCGTGTGATCGTCGATGGCGTCCGCCTGCTGCGTCAGCGGCACGATCAATCGCCGAACGTCGACTACGCGAACGCGCGCCGAATCGTGATCGATACGCCGGGGTTGCCTGTGCAAGTCGACGGCGAGTACTGTGGCGAGACGCCGATGCGGATCGAAGTCGCGCCGTTGGCGCTGACGGCGGTCGTGCCGGCGACGCTGCGGACGCCGCTGCTTGGCTGCGACGAGCGAGGAACCACGGACGAGAGGGAAACCACAGATTTCACAGATTTCACAGATTAGATTTGTGCGGCCGACGACGGTTATGCGTTGAGAGAATTCGCTATTACAGCGAGAACCTTGGGCAATCTCACGACGAAGACGTCGCTCGCCGGCCGAAACTAAATCTGTGCAATCCGTGGAATCTGCATCGCCCTAGCGATGCGTGCGAGCCAGGGTGATTTCTCTTGAAGATGAAAACGGCCCCGATTCCTTTCGGGGCCGCTTTCGACTGGTCAAGGCCATCGTCTGCTGTTTCTTACAGCTGTGACTGTGCGGCCCGACGAGGGCGCACAGCCGTGCGCCCTACGATCCGCACAGACTTAGGCTTTGCCGGCGTCGTCTCCCTTACCGGAGATCAGCTTCTTGGCCCCGTAGACGGCGGCCGCGAAGCCCACCAGCACGACGAGTTTCTTCATAGACACCTCCTGATTCGTGCTCCCTGTCTCAGTGAGACGGAGTCATCGTACGTCCATCGAACGACGGCGTGAACGCGGGAAACATGTAAACGGGCGCATCACCGCACCTATATCGCGATCGTGATGTTTGTGTGCGGCCGTGGCGCTAGAGCGTGATCGGCTCGCCTTGCGGACGCGGCGACGGTAGCACGTCGTTCATCGAGCCGCTGCGGAAGCCGGCGAGATCCAGGGTCACGTATTTGTAGCCGAGGTTCTTGAAGCGCGTGACGATTCGTTCGCGCTTCTCGATCACGGCCGCCAGATGCTCCACCTCTACTTCGATGCGCGCGACATCGTTGTGATGGCGGACGCGGAGTTGCCGCAGCCCCAGCGCGCGCAGGAACGCCTCGGCCGCGCCGATCTGGTCGAGCGCCTCGACCGTCACAGCCGTGCCGTACGGGATGCGCGACGAGAGGCACGCCATGGCGGGCTTGTCCCAGGTCGGCAGCCCGCGTTCGCGCGATAGCTCTCGAATCATCGGCTTTGTCATCCCGGCTTCGATCAGCGGGCTGCGCACGCGATGCTCGGCCGCGGCGACGCGCCCGGGGCGGTGATCGCCGAGATCGTCGAGATTGCAGCCGTCGAGCACGTACGCGTAGCCGTCGCGCTCCGCCATGTCTTCGAGCAGCGAGTAGAGCTCCGTCTTGCAGTGATAGCAGCGCTGCGGGGAGTTCTCGACGTACCCGGGCCGGTCCATCTCCGACGTATCGAGCAGCAGGTGGCGGATGCCGATCTGTCGCGCCAGCGCCTGCGCCTCCTCGACCTCGGACTGCGGGATCGAAGGCGAAACGCCGGTGACGGCGACGGCGCGCTCGCCGAGCACGTCGGCCGCGATCGCGGCGACGAAGGTGCTATCGACACCGGCCGAAAAGGCGACGATCGCCGACTCCATCCCGCCCAATATGTCACGTAGCGCGTCGATTCTAGCTTCCATCCCGTCTAGGGTAGCACGGGGGTGCGGGGCGATGATTTGTCGCAGTTCAATCCGATGTTGGATGTTAGATGTTGGATGTTGGAATCTGCGCGGGTCGGGGTCTCACCTCTCACGTCCAACTTCTCACGTCGCTTCGAGTCGGCTCTCGCTACGTACGGCGGACCGGGCGGCCGATACCACTAGGAAGACTCGCCGACGAACAGAAGGAGTGAGCCCTGGGCGCCTCGACTTCACGCATGCACCTGCGCTTCGCGATCGTCAGCCTCGTCGTGCTGCTCGTCGTCGGCACGCTGGCGACGCTGCTCGGGCGGGCGCTCGTCGCGCAGTCGGAGGAGGATTCCGCCGCGCGCTCTGTCGACCGCCTGATCGCCACACCTCTGCGGGCGATCATCGAGGCTGATGCCGCACCCGGCGCGACCAGCGCGACTGTGCTCAGCGACAGTGCCCGGCTCCGCGCCGACGCGCTGGCGCAGCCGCTGCTCTCATCGCACCTTCGTGAGATCCGCATCTGGACGGCCGATCGCGCGCTGCTGTACGGCGCCGGCGGGGCATCGCAGCAGGCGGCACCCCATGCTCCTGCCGGCGTCACGTCGTCGCGCCTCACGATCGACGGCGTCATGCTCTTCGTCACACGAAACAACACCGGCCGCTACATCATCGAGGTCGGCGAGGAATCGGCGCCGATCGACGCGCGCATCGCGGGCCAGCAGCAGCTCGTGATCAGCATCGTCGCGTTGGCGACGGCGTTCCTGTATGCACTGCTGCAGTTGGCGTTCTGGTTCGTCGTGCGCACCCTGTCGCTCAATCATCGCCGGCTCGCTCGCATGTACGTCGCCGGAGAGGATCTGCGATCGTCACTCGACCTGCACGACGTGCTGACGCGACTCGCGCGCGAAAGCACGACGCTCGCGCGCGGCGCCTACGGTCTCGTCGCGCTCTACGATCACGACGCCGGCGACCTGCTGCTGCGCGCGACGTACGATCAGGAAACGGATGCGATCTCGCATCACCAGCGCGTGATCGAGGAGTGGTTCCTGCGGCGCGCCATCGTGACCAACACGACGATCGTCAGCGCCAACGCCGCCCACGCCTATCACCAATTCTTCGGGCAGACGGCGATCTTGCAGGGGCAGGTGAACGTCCTCTGCATGCCGATCGCCATTCGTGAACGCGTCTGCGGCGTGCTCGCGGTGATCCGGCCGCCGGCGGGACGCCACAGCGGCTTCTCGCCGATCGAGATCGCCGAGGTGGGCGACCTGGCGGTGCAGGGCGCGATGGCGATCGAGCAGTCGGAGCTCTTCGCCAAAGTGCGCTCGTACGCGGATGAAGTCGAACTCTCGTACGACTCGACGTTGAAGGCGCTGATGGCGGCGCTCGATGCCAAGGACGACGTCACCGAAGGCCACTGCGAGCGCGTCGCCAAGCTGACGGTGCATCTCGCGCGCCAGATGGGCGTCTCCGATGCCGCGCTGGTCGATATCGAGCGTGGCGCGCTGCTGCACGATGTCGGCAAGATCGGAGTACCGGACGCCGTGCTGAAGAAGCCAGCGTCGCTCAACGATCAAGAGTGGGAGGCGATGCGCAAGCACCCGCTGCTGGCGGGCGTCATGGTGTCCAAGGTCGGCTTCCTCGAGGGCGCAACTCCGATCCTGCTCTACCATCACGAGAAGTACGACGGCACGGGGTACCCGTTCGGCCTCGCCGCCGACAACATCCCGCTCGAGGCCCGCATCTTCTCGATCGTCGACGCCTACGACGCCATGACGTCGCATCGCCCGTACCGCGACGCGATGCCGCACCGCGTCGCGATCGAAGAAGTAGTGGCCAACAGCGGCACGCAGTTCGACCCGAACGTCGTCCGCGCCTTCGACTCGCTAATGCTCTCGCGGCCGGATCTGCACGCGCGGCCGACGGCGCGGCGTAACGCGCCGGCGCATGATGCGCCGATTGCCGACTCGGCTGCTTGAGGGTCGGGTTCACCCCAGAGGCACAGAGACACAGAGTTTTCGTGAGGCGGCGGCTCACGCCGGTCGCGGGTGAAAACTAGCTGGAGTGGTGAACGCGCAACCTAACCCCCAGCCGTCACTAAGCGGGACTCTGCGACCTTCCCGACGCGGGAAGGGGAGTTCGATTCGAAGACCTACGCTTCGAGGCGTTGGTGTAGGACCGACTACCGCGTCCCGTCGCGGCAAAATCGCCTGTCCGTCGGGCGGCCGATAGACTCTCGTCGTGAGGCCGTTGCGCATTTGCTTTGTGATGTACCAGGGGAATATGTACTCCGGCGGGCAGGGGGTGTACCTCCACTACATCACGCGTGAGCTCGTTGCGCTCGGCCACGAGGTGCACGTGATCTCGGGGCGGCCGTATCCGCGGCTCGCCGATGGCGTCGTGCATCATCGGCTGCAGACGTACAGCCTGTGGGCGTTTCTCGACGGGCGCGACGAGCATGCGTACAACGATGCGCCGCAAGCGTTTCTGCATCCGTGGAACTTTTACGAATTCGCGTCAACGCGCGTCTCGCTGGCGTCGCTGTTCTTCACGTTCAGCGTGCGGGCGTACAAGAAGCTTGCCGAGATCGAGGCCGCGTACGGGGCGTTCGATTTGGTGCATGACAACCAGACGCTGGGTTACGGCATCCTCGCGATGAAGCGGCTGATGGGGAAGCGCGTCGTAGCGTCGCTGCACCACCCGCTGGCGATCGACAAGGCGAACAATCTGCGCGAATCGAAGACGCTGGCGCGCCGGATCTCGCGCGAGATCTGGTTTCCCGGGCGGATGCAGTCGATCGTGGCGAACGGCATCGACATGATCCTGACGGGATCACGCAACTCGGCCGAGAGCGTCAGCGCGTCGATGGACATCCCGCTGTCGCATATCCGCGAGACGCCCTACGGGGTCGATCACGAGATCATGCGGCGCTTGCCGGACGTGCAACGCGAGCCGGGCACGATCCTGTTCGTCGGCGATTCGGAGGATCGCAATAAGGGCGCGCGGTTTCTTATCGAAGCGTGCGCGCGATTGCAGCACGAGATGGACTTCCGGCTGCTGATCAAGGACAAGAAGCCGAAGGACATGACGATCGTGCCGCCGCTCGTCCGCAAGCACGGGCTGGAGCGCTTCGTCGAGTACATCCCGCGGCTCAAGACGGAGGAGCTGGTGCGGCTGTACAACTCGGCGCAGGTCGTCGTCTCGCCATCGCTGTATGAGGGCTTCGGGTTGCCGGCGGCGGAGGCGATGGCGTGCGGCGCGGCGGTCGTCGCGACGACGGCGGGGGCGTTTCCGGAGTTCATCGACGATGGACGCACGGGCGTGCTCGTGCCGCCGGGCGATCCGGATGCGCTGGCGGCGGCGATCAAGTCGCTGCTGCTCGATCCCGAAGGTTGCACGCGCATGGGCGCCGCGGCGAGCGAGTCGCTCCGCACGAACTTCACGTGGCGGCGCACGGCGGACTTGACGGTCGATCTGTATCGCGAAGTCCTCGCCCGCAGCGCGTAGGATAGCCGCCCTCGGCTGTCCCCACCGCCGAATGCGCGTGAGTCGATGTAGGGGCGCTGCTGGCCGCGCCCCGGTCGGACGAGTCGACGATCCGTGCCGCCGGCGATCAGGTTGTCGTGCAGATCGATCGTCGCTTCGCGGATCGCACCAGTTCGTGACCCCGTCGCCACACGACCGGGGCGCGGCGAGCAGCGCCCTACATGTTGCATTCGGCTTCGGCCAGCGAGGACAGGTTCCGTACGGGTATGGCACCCGATCACGCCGGACTACAGACTACGAACTCCGCGGACCACGTCGGGCAGATGCTCCTCCTGGTAGTGGTGCGCGCTCACCATCAGCAGGTAGAGGCCGCAGGGTACGGTGCCGCCGAGATCGGGCCAGAAGAAGTCGGCGGTGTCGGCGAGACGCTCGGCCGGCACACGTTCGGCGGCGCGGATCAGCGCGTCGAATACGGTGTTGGATTCGTCGAGGATCTCCGACCATGGTCGCTCGCGCGCTTCGCCCATGCGCGCCGCGTTGAATGTATCGATCGAGCCGTAGCGCGCGATGCCGACGGGATAGCCGCTGAGCGACATCACCGACGGCTCGCGCGCGCCCGCGGCGATCTCGTCGAGCGACGCCGCGATCCAGCGCTCCCAACTCGTGATGTGGCCGACGATCTCCTTCAACGATCGACCATCGGGCGTCCAGGGCGCCGCCGCCTGCTCGCCCGGCAGATCCTGCACCTCGCGCAGCAGGCTGAACCGGCACGAACGGAGCAGCTCGATGAACCGCTGCTTCTGTCCGTCGCCTTCCAGCTGGAGCGCAATGCGCAGCTCATCCTGCAACGAGAAGACCGGCGCGGGCTCGTCGGCGACCGGCGCCGGCACGCCGGGATCGATGGCGAACGGCGCCGGCACCGCCCGCACCTCCACCGCCGTCCGATCATCCTCCGGCTCGAACGCGGCCGCATCGTCGACGCCGTCAGCGTGGAGCGGCTTGCGGCTGTAGACGACGATGCTCTTCGGCAGCACGCGGTTGCCGATATCGTCGATCGTCGTCACGATCTTGGATCCACGCGCGCGAGACGAATCCAGCAGATTGCGGAACGCGCGCGTCACCGGCCCCTGCTTGCCCCAGTCGCTCCAGAACGCGATGTGGCTCAGCCAGTAGACCGTCTCGAGCGAGTGCCGGTAGCGCACGGCGTACGGTTCGAGCCCGGCGCCGCGCAGCAGCCGCACGACGTCGCCACGGCGATAGATGCGCACGTGGCCACCGACGTGCGTGCGATAGTTCGTCGACAGCTTCCAGAAGATCTTCTCCGAGAACTCATCGGGCACGCTGATCGCGAGAATGCCGCCGGGCTTGAGTACGCGCGCCAGCTCGCGGGCGAGGACGCTGTCGTCGTCGACGTGCTCCAGCGTTTCAGTGCATATGACGCGGTCGAACGCCGCATCCTTGAATGGCAGCCGTTCGCCGGCCGTCTGCAGCCAGTGCACGCGCGCCTTCACTTCGTGACGGCGCCGCATGATCTCGAGCAGGTAGCGGCCGGCGCGGATGTCGTTGCGCGAGATATCGGCGCCGATGATGTTCGACTCGATCTTCGACAGCTCGAGCACGTGCCGCCCGGTGCCGCAGCCGAGATCGATCACGCGATCGTCGGCGCGAATATCGAGCAGCGCGGGATCGATAGATTGGAAGCGGTCGAGGGTAGATGGCATGTCGGGCACATGGTATCGCGCGGCGGTTCGGAGTTCACTGGGCATCGCGTCGGCGGCGCGCGCGTTATGTAGGTTATGGTTGCGGCCGACGAGCCCTCACCCCGGCCTTTTCTCCTGCGGCGAATCTTCGACGGCCACCCCCTCTCCCTCAAGGGGCGAGGAGGATCGCTCGGCAATTCGAGGCCAACGGCGGGAGATGGTCAGGACAATGAAAGGCCGGGTGGGCGCATGGGCGCAGCAGAACCATGGGCGACAGCCCGGCAGCACGTCACTCGAGGTGTTTCACCATACGGACGCGGCCGGGGCTGCCGCTGATGCGCTCGTATGCGGCGTCCATCTTCGTCTCGACGACGTGGAAGCCGGTGCGTTCGTAGAGGTGCTGTGCGGGATTGATGATGTCTGTCGTGAGCGACATGCGCGGGCAGCGCTTGGCGCGCGCCGCCGTCTCGCCGTGCGCGAGCAGCACGGCGCCGACGCCGCGATTGCGCATGGCGGGGTCGACATCGAGCTCGGCGATGTAGTAGTCGGCTGGATCGGGAGCGAAGCCGACGCGCGCCCACGCTGGCCGCGATCGGAGGAATCGCCACACCGGCACCGGGCCAGCCTCACGGATCATCAGCGGCAGCAGCCGGACGACGAGGCGCGGCGTGATCTCGGTCTCGTTGCGCGCTGGGCTCGCGTCCATGATGCCGATCACCGCGCCACCGCTCTCGGCAACGACGGTGTGCGCAAGTTGCACGGACAGCCCTTCACGCACGAAGAGCCGGCCCGCACGCAATGCGCGCTCCACGCTCCCGGCGATCGTCAACGCAGTCTGGTTCGGCGGATCGTTGAGAATCGCCGAGATGCGATCGAAGTCTGCTGATGTTGCGGGGCGGATCTGGAGGTTGTCCATGGCGGCATGGTCGCACGCCGCGCGTGGGCGGCGCGAGTGGGTGCGCGCTGCTGTAATCGCAGGCGCGTTGCCGTTGGTGTGCCTCACCTCGGGCCGAAGGTTCGGACGAGTGGTCCTAACAATCGTCATCGTCCGATGAAGTTTGGCGCCCGGTTCCTTGAACTGCCCACATCGAGCTAACCCGCGCGGGCTGGAAAGCCCGCGCTACAGGTGAGATTGTCCAGCCGACGGTATCACCACCGTCACCACGCTACCAGCTGCCCCAGTAGATGGGGTTTGCGAGGGCGTGGACGACTTCGCCGCGCTCGGGGCGGCCGCGGAAGCCGCGGACTTCGACGCGCATGTAGTCGTCGCCCTCGCAGCGGAGCTCGAACTCGCCGTCGTACTCCTCTACGTCGGGTGTGATCTCGTGCACGAGACCGCGCTTGCTGTAGCAGCGCAGATGCTTGCCGTCGGGGCCACGATATTTCACGTGGAACAT
>JBBQVO010000062.1:0-16299 GCA_038211505.1 Dehalococcoidia bacterium
AGCTGTTCCGCAACCAGCGAGAACTCATGAAAGTAACCTGACCTTTTCCCCGGAATGGTAAATCGGGGTGGGGGGTGTGCGTCGGCCCATTATATCAGAGCCTACGATCCAGTAACGCTAAAGGCGGTACAGTCGTCGCAGCCTCTCTTGACACTCCAGTCGCATGATGCTCAGTCGGCGATCATCTGCATCTGTTACGCCTCGCGGGCGGCGATCGATCGGGTTGGCATGTCGCCCTTCGTCTGAAGGAGTATCCGCGTTGGGGCCGCGTCGTCCCATCGGCAGGAACCCTTAGTCTCAGTCGTCGTCGGAGGCCAGCTTCCCGCCCTGGGCCCAGTTTTCGCGTTCGATGTCCTGGAAGATGACGATCGTGGCTTCGGGCGTCGTGTGGGCGATGTTGGCGACGGCTTCGGTGATGGCGCGCGCAAGCTCCTGCTTTTGGGCGTGGGTACGGCCGGGAAACATCTCGATTCGGACGATCGGCATGTGCGGTTCCTCCTACTCGCGGGAGTTCTTTCACCGACTTGTAATGGTTTGCGGCGAGAACGGCAAACGAAACGGCCGCGCCCAGACAACGGGCATCACGGCGGGGACCTCGGCAAGCGTAGCGACCTATCCCCCGGCGCTTCCCGACGCGGGGAGAGGAGTCCCTGTTTTGCAGCCGGTCGGTCGCTTCACAAGGCGACGGCGCGGTGCTATCATCGCGCCGATGGCGTTGTACCAGGCGGTGCCCACGCTCGGCGCTGAGCTCTCCGCATGGAGGCGGGGCTACCGAAACGTCGCCGGCGTCGATGAGGCCGGCTGCGGGCCGCTGGCGGGGCCGGTGGTCGCGGGCGCTGTGATCCTCGATCCGAATCTTGCGCGTGTCTGGTGGTCGGATCTGCGCGACAGCAAGATGCTGACGGCGCCGGAGCGCGAGCATCTCGCGGCGATGATCCGCAGCGAATGCGCATGGGGCGCCGGGATCGCGACGCACCAGTACATTGATACGCATGGCCTGACGGCGGCGCGGAAGTTCGCGATGCGGCAGGCGGTCGAGCAACTGCCCTGCCGCCCTGACATGCTGCTGATCGACGCGATGTCGCTGCCGGCGTACCGGCACCGCTCGATCATTCACGGCGACGCGCTCGTGGCCTCGATCGCCGCCGGCTCGATCATCGCCAAGGTGACGCGCGACGCGATCATGGCCGACTATCACCCCGCGTACCCGCAATACGGATTCGATCGGAACGTCGGCTACGCGACGCCGGAGCATAAGCGCGCGCTGGTCGAGCACGGGCCATGCGAGATCCATCGGCGGCTGTTCGCGCCGGTGCGGGCGGCTTGCGTCGCACATGGCGTGTTTCTCCAGCCACGGTTCCTCACGGCCAACGCGCAACTCGACGATGACGATGACAACGAGATGGACATCGAGAGCGACGCTGAACTCGAGGCGGCGATTGCCGGCTGAGCGGCAGCAACTCGGCGACTTCGGCGAACGCACGGCGTCGGCGCACCTTCAGGCGAAGGGCTACCGGATCGTCGACCGCAAGTTTCGCGTGCGCGACGCGGAGATCGATCTCGTCGCGATCGACGCCGATCAGGTGGTGTTCGTGGAAGTGCGGACAAGGCGTGGCAGCTATGCGGGGATGGCGGCGCTATCGATCACGAAGAAGAAGTCGCTGCAGATGCTGCGCGCGGTCGAGTGGTACATCGAGCGGCATCCCGACGTCGCCGAGATGCCGTTGCGACTCGACGTGATCGCCGTGGAGCTCGACGCATCCGGCAAGCTCACGGGCGTGACGCATATCGAGGACGCTGTGCGGCCGGATCGCATGCGACGCTGACGCCGGGTTGCCGTTCGCGCCGGCGGCGTGATATCTGAACGTATGCCCATCTACGAATATCGCTGCGCCGACTGCCGGCGGCGGACGTCCGTCTTCGTACGCAGCGTGTCCGCGCCGGTGACGGCGACGTGCGAGCACTGCGGCGGCAAGAAGCTGTCGCGGCTGATGTCGAAGTTCGCGGTGCATCGCGGCGGCATCGACTTCGACAACCCGTCGTCGCTCGACGATCTCGACGAGAGTGATCCGAAGACGATGGCCCGGATGATGCGACAGATTGGCGATGAGTCGGGCGAGGAGATGGGGCCGGAGTTCGACTCGATGATCGATCGGATCGAGTCCGGCGAGGATCCGGATGCGGTAATGGCGGAGTCGGGGATGGGTGAGGGCGGTGGCGACGTCGGGGACGATGACTTCTAGCACGCGGAGCGGCGATCGACGCGAACGCCGACGATATACTTCACCGATGCCTATCTATGAATATAAATGCAAGCAGTGCTCACGGTTGACGAGCCAGTTTGTGCGGAACACCGCGGCGGAGACGGCGCCGGAGTGTCAGCATTGCGGCGGGGCGACGGCGCGGGCGCTGTCGCGGTTCGCCGTTGGGCGCAGCGCGTCGGGCGCCCGTGAGGCGTTCGGATCGGCGCCACGCTCGGCGGAGGACTACAAGGATCCGCGGCAGATCGGGCGGTGGGTGGAGAACAAGTTCGACCAGTACGGCATGGACCTGCCCGATGAGGCACGCACGATGATCGACGCAGCCCGCGACGGCGAACTGCCGGACATCGTGAAGGATCTGTAGGGCGCGTCCCGGTATGGAAGTTGGGATGATCTCGTCGATCGCGGCGTTCCTTCGGTATTTCGACGCGGTGCACCGGCGAGCGGTGCGCGATATCGGCGCGTTGCCGCCTGCGGCCGACGGCTGGGCGCCCGCGGCGGGATTCGGAGAGAACGCGTGGAGCATCAACACGCTGATCGGCCACATGGCCGGATCGCGGCTGTACTTCGCGAGCGCCTATCGCGGCGAGGGGTGGATCAGCCCGCGGCCTCCGGATGTGAATACTCGCGATCGCTGGCTACCGGCTCTTGAAGAGAGCGCGGTGCAACTACATGTGGCGCTCGGTGCGACGCCGGACGCCTGGCTCGCGCGGAAGGTGGAGATGATCGACACGGAAGCGGCGCTTTCGGGCTGGCGCGTGCTGATGATGATGCTCGAGCACGACATCCACCATCGCAGCCAGATCGACACGTACGCCGGCCTCAACGGCTGGGACGTGCCCGACATCTACGGCCGGAGCGCCGAGACGATCGTCTCGTTACAGGACGGGGAGCGTGCCAAGTACGGCTGAGCCTCGAGTTCCGTGATCCAGGATCCAAACGATGTTCCGGTAGCAGCACCGCATCCGCATTCGTCGTAGGACTGCCTTTGTCGTGGTCTCGGAGAGATACCACGGGCACCTGCGGTTCCTCGGCCTCGCTCGGAATGACAGTGATGATCGGCATTGTTGGCGGGCTGTGAACGATGATGTGCAAACTGTAGACTCATCTCATGGCCGATATCTCGAAGACGCTTGACTCGATCATGGATGGTGTGCGGACGCAGTTCGTCGCGAAGAACGAGGCACGCGAGAAGGCATTGCCGTTGTGCCGGGAGGCGATTCGCTTTTCGGCGAACGCGATCCGGGCGGTGCATCGCGACGACTTCGAGACGGCGCGGACGCTCGTCGGCAACGCCGGCGATCGGTTGCGGACGGCCAAACAAAGCCTTTCCGGCCACGCGGACATCTATCATGCGGGCTTCGTGCATGATTCACAGAAAGAATACGCCGAGGCGTCGATCACGTTGGCGCTCATCTCGGCGGGCGAACTGCCGACACCGCAGTCGCTGGATGTCGAGGTGCCGGCGTACCTCAACGGCATGGGCGAGGCGGTCGGAGAGTTGCGGCGGCATCTGCTCGACACGCTGCGCGGCGGCGACGTGGCGAAGTGCGAAGAGTGGCTGCGCGCGATGGACGAGATGTACTCGGTGCTCGTCACCGTCGACTATCCCGACGCGATGACCGGAGGTCTGCGGCGGACGACCGACGCCGTGCGCGGGATTCTGGAGAAGACGCGGGGCGACCTGACGCTTTCGGTGCAGCAGCGCGCGCTCGCCGAGCGGCTGGATCAGTTCGCGTCGAAGCTGCCGTAGTTTTATGCGTGCTGCTGTGTCTGTGGAGCCGGCGCTTACTTTCCGGCCGCAAGACGCGCTCAAGTCCGGCAGCGCGTTCGAGCGGCGACCGTAGCGACGTGAGCGGGAAGCGCGCGATGGCAAGTTTGATCGTCTTCGGCTGTCACGGCGGCAGGTTACGCGAACGGGGGCGCTTGCACTTTGGTACGACGAATCGAGAAATCGGCTCTCGCGGCGAATCGCGGCCAGAATAGCGAGATGGAGCGCGTGGTCGCGATCTCTCGCGACACTGTTGGCAGCGTGAACATCTACTCGAGCATCGTGACGACGGCCGGCGGCGGACGGACGGAGATCCATCATCACGGCGAGTGCGAGACCAGCATCTATATCCTGCGCGGACGCGCGCGCTTCTATGCGGGTGACGCGCTCGCCGATGTGACGGAGGCGGTTGAGGGCGACTTTATCTATGTCCCGGCGTTTGAAGTGCACGTCGAGGAAAACGCTAGCGACGACGAGCCGCTCGTCGTGCTGCTTTCGCGGAACTGCGGTGGATCCGTCGTGCACTACGTCGAAGGGGCACCTCCTGCTCGACCTCTATCCTGATCACGCGGCGCTGCTCGACGCGCATGGACTGTCGGCCGCCGAGGAGCGTCCGCTCGCGCATACGGGGTTTTCGGGTGCAGCGCTCTCAACGCTGACGCGGGACGACGGCGCGCGGTTCGTCGTCAAGCGGATCTCGATCGAGCGTGACTGGATCATGCGGGCGACGAACGATCTTGGTAGCCGCGAAGTGGCATTCGCGCTGGCAGCGCCGGAGCTGGGGCGCGGCATCGCCACGCCGACGATCGGCGTCGCACGAGACGGCGGCGATCATGCGCTGCTGATGAGTGACATCGGCGACGATTTGCTACGGCAAGGATCGAGCTCCGAGGCGCGGCTTGATGCGGTGATCGTCGCGATGGCCACGCTGCATCGAGCTGCGCCGCCCGTCGGCGTCCCCTGGTGCGGGCTGGAGCGCCGGCTTTCGCTGCTGACGCCCGAGACATCGAAGATTGCCGCGGCTTATGGCGCGCCGGTCGCGGGCGACATCACCCGCGGCTGGGAGATCTTCGGCCGGCTGGCGCCGGCGACTGTGGTGACGATGATTCGCTCGCTCTTCGTCGAGGTATCGCCGCTGATCGCGGCGCTGGGGCGTTTGCCTTCGGCCCTGCTCCATGGCGATCTGAAGTTCGACAACATCGGCGTCGCGGCCGACGGAGGAGTCTGGTTGATCGATTGGGCGATGCCGCTCGTCGCGCCGGCGGCTGTCGAGTTGGGGTGGTTTCTGGCGATCAATGAGCGTCGGATGCCGGCTACGCATGACGGCGTCATGCTTGACGTCATGCGTGACTATGCCTTGGCGGCTGAGATGCCGGAGCAGCTGCGGGAGCGTCATGATGCGATGACGGTGCTGTGCGGGCTGTTGCTGCGGGGATGGCGGAAGGCCCTCGACGCGGAGGCGGGGGAGCCGGAGGAACTGCGGTGGTGGTGCGAGCGCGCGGAGGCGGCGACTGGGTTTTTATAGGCTGCCGTCGAGGAAACCGGCGATCGCTGTCGCGACCACCTGAAGCAAGATGATGGCGACGAGGGGCGACAGATCGATCATGCCGAGACGCGGCATGACGCGGCGGATCGGCTCAATGATCGGGTCGGTGATGGCGCTTAGCGCTTGGATCAAGGGACTACGAGGATCGAGGTTGAACCAGCTGAGGAGCGCGCGGGCGATGACGGCGATGACGAGGAGGGTGGCGAACAGGCAGACAACTTGCGCTGCCGGCGAGGTGCCGTGGCACGTCGGGCCAAAGAGCAACTACTCCCCCAATTCGCGCGAGCGTTCGTACGCGGCTTCGACGGCGTCGATGATGGTGCCGCGGATGCCGGCGCTCTCCAGCACCTGAAGTCCGGCCGCGGTCGTGCCGGCCGGAGATGTCACTTCGTTGCGGAGGTGGGCGAGATGCTTGCCGGTCGCCTGGGCGTATTTTGCGGCGCCGGCGAACGTCTGCACGGCCAGCTGCTCGGCGACATCGCGCTTCAGTCCGACGTGGACGCCGGCATCGACGAAGGCCTCGATGAGCAGGTAGACGAAGCCGGGGCCGCTGCCGGAGAGCGCGGTAGCCATATCGAGGTACTTCTCGTCTGTGACTTCAATCTCGGCGCCGAGCGCTTGAAACAGAGCGCCCGCGAGCGCCCGTGCTTCGGCGCTGACGCTGTCGGTGGCCGTCCACAGCGTCATGCCCTCGCCGATGGCGGCGGGCGTGTTCGGCATCGCGCGGATGACGGCGGGGTGGGCGAGCGCGGTGGCGATCTTCTCGATGCGCACACCCGCCATGATCGAGATGACGGTTTGATTCGGTGAGAGCTTGCCGCGCATGGCGGAAGCGGCGGCGTCGAATTCCTGCGGCTTGACGGCGAGGATGATGGCATCGGCGCCGGACGCGGCCTCGGCGGCGTCGGCGGTGGTGCGTACGCTGTAGCGGCTGGCGATGATCTTGCGGCGGTCGTCGCTGACATCGGCGATGATGGCGTCGGAAGCGGTGACGAGGCCGCGTGCGATCGTGGCTGCGAGAATCGCTTCGCCCATGAATCCGCAGCCGATGAGTCCGAGTTTCACGCCGTGTCCCTTGTCCTGCAATTCCGTAGACGACTCAGCCGCCTCGTGCCCCGAATATGGCACGGCCGACGCGTACGAGCGTCGACCCTTCTTCGACGGCGACCTCGAAGTCGTCCGTCATACCCATCGACAGCTCGCGGAGCCCGAGGCTCTCGTTGAGCTGTCGCAACGTTCGAAATATCGGCCGCGCGTCCTCCGGATCATCGCCACGTGGCGCGACGGTCATCAGCCCCAATACGTCGATGTTTGGCATCGCCGCGATGCGCCCGACGAGCCTCGTCACCGCTTCGGGTTCGACTCCGAACTTCGTCGCCTCGCCAGACACGTTGACTTCGATGAGCACTCGAACCGGCGCCGTTGCGCGGTCGCTGATGGCATTCGCGAGCTGCTCGGAATCAACAGCGTGGAGTATATCAAAGAGGTTCAACGCGGCCGGCACCTTGTTGCGCTGCAGGTGTCCGACGAGATGCCATTGCGGTCGGAGATCCTTCGCGCGCAGCGCCTCGATCTTCGCCGCTGCTTCTTGCACGCGGTTCTCGCCGAAGTCGCGCAGGCCAGCCGCGTATGCCGCTTCGACCACGGTGGCGCTGTGCGTCTTCGAGACGGCGACGAGCGTCACATCGTCGGGCGATCGCCCGGTGCGGCCAGCAGCGGCGGCTATCCGCGCACGCACGGCTGTGATGTTGTCGGCGATTTCGATCTGACGTTGGTGGTGTGTGTCGTCCATCGGGCGCAGTCTAACGGCAGTCGCCGCGTTCATCCGTGGCGAAGTTGTAGGCGGACGGTGACTGTCGTGCCGCGGCTTTCGGCGCTCTCGATGGTGATGGTGCCGCCGTGGGCGTCGATGAGCTCGCGGGCGATGGCGAGGCCGAGGCCGGTGCCGCCGGCGGCGCGCGAGCGCGCCTTGTCAACACGGTAGAAGCGATCGAAGAGGCGATTGATGTGCTCCGGAGGCACGCCGACGCCGGTGTCCGTGACGACGATCACGGCATCGCCGCGATCGCGATGCGCACGCAGCTCGACGCTGCCACCGCGCGGTGTGTACTTGATGGCGTTGTCGAGCAGGATGAGCAGCACCTCGCGCAGGCGCTCCGGATCGGCGACGACAGGGAGTTCGGCGGCGATCTGTTCGTGGATGCGCAGGCCGGCATCGGCAGCGAGCGGTGCGGCGGCGCGCGCGGCGGCGCGCGCGATTTCGGCGACGTCGATCTCTATGCGCTGCAAGGCGATGCCGTCGCTGTCGCCGCCGGCAAGGAGGAGGAGGTCATCGAGCAGGCGCGTCATGTAAGAGGTCTCGGTGACGATGTCGTCGAGCGCTTCATCGGCGGGATGGATCGTCGCGAGCGTCTCGGAATTGGCGCGGATGACGGCGAGCGGTGTGCGCAGTTCGTGCGACGCGTCGGCAACGAACTCGCGCTGGCGGTCGAAGCTGCGGCGGACGGGACGGATGGCGACGGCGGCAACGAGCAGGCCGCCGACCGTGGCGAAGGCGAGGCCGGCGATGCCGCCACCGGCGAGCACGATCTCGAGTGTCCGCAGTGATTCGTCGCGCTCCTCGACGGACTTTCCGGCCTGCACGTATCCGAGCAGCGTGGCGTCGGCGTTGCGGACCGCGATGGTACGGAGCTGCAGGGGTTGGCCGTCGACATCGAACGATCGCCAGTCTTCGCCTTTCGTCGATGCGGCGACGACGGCGTCACGCGCAGGCAGGCCGCCTGTCGGGACGGCGCCAGGATTAGCGACGATGTCGCCGTTCGGTGCCAGTAGCAGAACGAAGACGTCGGCGGAACCGCTGAGGTTGGCGCTGACCAGGATCGAACGCACGCTGTCTTCGCTCGCGACGACGTCACCGTCGCGCGCGACCTCCAACCGCGCCGCATCGCTGACGTCGCGTACGGCGCGATCGACGTCGGAGGAGAGGCGGTGGCCGGCCCAGACGAACACGACCGCGCCGATCGACGCAAACACGATGGCGAACGCGAGCACGTACCAGGCGGTGAGCCGCCAGCGGAGGGCTTCAAACATCAGGCCTTGAGCATATATCCAATGCCGCGGATGGTATGGATCATCTGTCCCTTGAAGCCCTTGTCGATCTTATTGCGCAGGTAGTGGATGTAGATGTCGACGACGTTGCTGGCGAAGTCGCGGTCGTATTGCCAGACATGATCGAGGATCTGCGTCCGGGAGAGCACCTGGCCCTGGTGGCGGAGGAGCAGCTCGAGGAGTTGAAACTCCTTGACGGTCAGCTCGATCTCCTGGTCGCCGCGGACGGCGCTGTGGCGGCTCACGTCGAGGGTCAGTTCGCCAGCGCGGAGTTCGTCGCGGGCGCTGGAGGACTGCGTCTTGCGGCGGCCGAGGGCGCGGACGCGAGCCAGCAGCTCGGCGACGGCGAACGGCTTGACGAGATAGTCGTCGGCGCCAGCGTCGAGGCCTTTGACGCGATCCTGCACGTCGGTGCGCGCGGTGAGCATGAGCACGGGCATCTGGACGCCGCCAAGCCGCATCTGGCGGCAGACGTCGAAGCCGTCCATCTCCGGGAGCATGACGTCGAGCACCATGACGTCGAAGTTGCCGCCGCGGGCGAGGTTGAGTGCGGACTTGCCGTCGCCGCTGATCTCGACCTGATGGGACTCTTCTTCGAAGACGCGCCGGACGGCGCGAGCGAGACGCAGATCGTCTTCGGCCAACAGGATTCTCACGTGGCACCTCCAGCCTCGGTCATGTTAGGCTCGAAACATTGGAAATGTATTGGTACCTGGTTGGAGGTTTCTGGCGTACCTGCGTGAAGTTCGGTGGCGTCCGCGCACCTCACCCCGGCCTTCGGCCACCCCTCTCCACACCGTGGCGAGGGGCTCGTTACGATGAGCGGAAGCTAGAATTCGGATTTTTCTCGGCTGACCGAGGAGTCTCCGCGGGCAACCGGGGCGCGGCGAGAGGCGCCCCTACGATCGGTTCGCGCGTTTCGGCTTGTGGACGAGCACGTTCGGGATACCGAGTTGATCCCATTCGAGAAAGTGCTCCGGCCCTAGGATCGCGATTTCGTCGCGGGAGCGGCGGAGATCCCCTACGAGCGATGCTACGTCTACGCCACGGTGCTGGGGATTGAATTCGTCGAGCTTGTCGATGGCGCCGTCGAGCAGTTTGATGATGCCAGGATATTCGCGGCGCATGAGGTGGACGAAGGCGGCGGCCATCTGGATGATGCCCTGGAAGAACAGGCGATCCGGGAGGGGCGTCACCATCCAGAGATCCTCGAGCGTCTCGTGCGACTCGAAGTAGTAGCCATCGTTAAATTCGCCGATCGCGCGGCGGAATTCGTCGAGGCGCGACTCAAGCTGCTCCGGCGTCAGGAGGGGTGCGTTGCGGAATGACTCGGGCGTGGCATTCTCCTTTGGCGCGCCGGTCGTGGACTCAGTGCCCGGCTCTGGCTATTGTAACGGCGGTCAGGCGCGGGATTGGAAGGACGACACGACGAGATGAAGGCCGCACGGATCCATCAGCCCGGAAGCGCTGCCAACTATGTGTACGAGGACGCGCCGGATCCGACGGCTAGGGCCGGACAGGTGCTCGTGCGCGTCAAAGCGGTCGCGCTGAATCACCTTGAAGCGTGGGCGGCGAAAGCGCCGGCGCCGGTGAAGTTCGATGCGCCGCGCATTCTCGGCGCTGATGTCGCGGGCGTCGTCGAGGCGCTCGGCGACGGCGTACGATCGACGGCGGTCGGCGCTGAGGTGATGTTGCATCCGGGCGTGAGCTGCGGTGTGTGCGTCCGCTGCCTCGATGGCACCGACAATCTGTGCGAGCAGTATCACCTGCTGGGCCAGGGACGCGACGGCGGCATGGCTGAACTGATCGTCGTGCCGGCGGCGAATGTGTTCGCGAAGCCGGCGAACCTGACGTTTGAGGAGGCGGCGTCGATCCCTTTGGTCTTCACGACGGCGATCCACATGATCCTGACGCGGGCGCAGATCCGGTACGGCGAGACCGTACTCGTCAACGCGGCGGGCAGCGGCGTCGGCGTGGCGGCGATCCAGATCGCCAAGATGCACGGCGCGCGCGTGATCGCGAGCGCTGGGTCTGACGCGAAGCTCGAGAAGGCGCGGGCGCTGGGCGCGGACGACGTGATCAACTACACGACGTCAGATCTCGCCGACGAGGCGCGGAAGCTTACGGGCGGTCGCGGCGTCGATATGGTCGTCGAGAACGTGGGCGCGGAGATCATGGAGAAGAGCATCAAGGCGCTGGCGCGCAACGGACGTGTCGTGACGTGCGGCGCGACGGCGGGCAACAACGCGACGTGGAATGTGACGCGCTTCTTCCTGTCGCAGCAGACGATTTACGGTTCGTTCATGGGCACGAAAGCGGAGATGCTGCGCTACATCGACTACTTTTCGGATGGGCGTCTGCGGCCGGTCGTCGATGCCGTGTATCCGCTGAGCGAGGCCGCGGTCGCGGTCGAGCGGATGATGCATCGCGAGCAGTTCGGGAAGATCGTGCTGGTTCCGTAACCATGCTGAGGAGCGCCGATGGCTGACTACGCGAAGCCGCTGCCGTACCCGTCGCCAGAGACGCAGCCATTTTGGGACGGCTGCAAGCGCCACGAGCTGACGCTGCCGTACTGCACGGAGTGCGAGCAGTTCTTCTTCTACCCGCGGCAGTTCTGCCCGACGTGCTTCTCGTGGGAGATCGAGTGGCGGCGTTGCAGCGGGCGCGGCACGTTGTATACGTTCGCGATCCAGTTTCGGCCGCAGATGCCGGGATTCACGCCGCCGTACGTGACAGCGATCGTGCAGCTCGACGAGGGGCCGCGGATCATGACGAATCTGATCGGCGTCGAGCCGATGCCGGAGAACATCCGCTGCGACATGGCGGTCGAGGTCGTTTGGGAAGATGCAACGGATGAGGTGACGCTGCCGCTGTTCAAGCCGGCTTGACCTAACCCCCGGCCGTCTCCTGCGGTGACTCTTCGACCTTCCCGTGCGGGAAGGGGAGAACAGTGAGACCGGGACACGCGGATCGTCGAGAGGAAGTCATATGTCGTTGAACAAGCGCGTCGCTATTGTCGGCGCTGATGAGACGGATCAGATCGGCATCGTGCCGAACATGACGCCGATCATGATGCATGCGCAAGCGGCGCGGAACGCGCTGCGAGACGCCGGCATCGAGAAATCCGAGGTGGACGGGCTGTTCACGGCGGGCGTCGGCGGGATGGCGAGCACGCAGCTGGCTGAGTATCTCGCCATTATCCCGAAGTACACCGATAGCACGATGACTGGCGGATCGTCGTTCGTGATCCACGTTGAGCATGCGGCGGCGGCGATCAACGCCGGGCTTTGCAGCGTGGCGTTGATCACGCACGGCGAGACGGGCTTCTCGGGACGGATGCGACGCGGGCAGCGCGGCGGCGGATTCATGTTCGACGCGACGCTGCCGGGGGCGCAGTTCGAGGTGCCGTTCGGCGTCGGCGGCGCGCCGAGCGCGTACTGCATGGCGGCGATGCGGCACATGCACGAGTACGGCACGACGAGCGAGCATCTGGCGGAAGTGGCGGTGGCGACGCGGAAGTGGGCGCAACTCAATCCGCGCGCGATGATGCGCGATGAGCTGACGATCGAGGACGTGCTGTCGTCGCGCTACATCGCCTACCCGTTCCATATCTACGATTGCTGTCTGGTCACGGACGCCGGAGGGGCGGTCGTGGTGGTCGGCGCGGAACGCGCGCGCGAATTCAAGAAGAAGCCGGTGTGGGTGCTTGGTTCGGGTGAGGCGAGCACGCATCAATCGCTGCTGGGCATGGACGATGTGACGCGCACGCCGGCGCGTTACTCGGGGAAGGCGGCGTTCGACATGGCGGGCGTGACGCACGCGAACATCGATGTCGTCGAGGTCTATGATTCGTTCACCTACACGGCGCTAGTGACGCTCGAGGAGTTGGGCTTTTGCGGGAGGGGCGAGGGCGGGCCGTTCGTCGCCAACCAGCGGACGGCGCCGGGCGGCGACTTTCCGATGAACACGAACGGCGGCGGCCTCTCGTACACGCATCCGGGGATGTACGGCATGTTCATCCTGATCGAAGCCGTGCGCCAGATGCGGAACGAGTGCGGCCCGCGCCAGATCGCCGATGCGAAGCTGGCGCTCGTCAACGCCACGGGCGGCATGCTGAGCGCGACGGGCACACTGATCCTCGGGCGCGACTAGACGGACGCCGATGAGCGGCGGTGTTGTGGGAGCTGATGATGACCGCACGCCGATCGCTGTCCTATGCCGCCGCGATCACGGTTGCGGCGCTTGTCTTTCGACTGCTCGTCGTGATCTACGGCGCTGATCCGGTGCCGGCGATCTTGTCGGACTCCGACTACTATCACGTCGTCGCGCGGAATCTTGCCACGGGCGACGGCTTCACGTATCGCAACGGGCCGTCGTACTTCTGGCCGCCGGGATATCCGTTCTTTCTGGCGATCCTGTACAAGGCGTTCGCCGTGAGCGTGAAGGTGGCGCTCGTCGGCAACGCGTTCGCAGGCGCAGCGACCGTCTTCGTCACCTTCCTCATCGGCCGCAAGATCTGGGGCGCGCAGACGGCGCTGATCGGCGCGGCGATCCTCGCCGTGCTGCCTAGCCATATCTTCTGGACGCCGGTGCTGCTGTCGGAGATCTTCTTCACGTCGATCTTCGCCGCGGCGCTCCTCTTCGCACTCCAGAGCACGCGAGACGAAACGCGACGGATCGATTGGCTCTCGCTCGTCGTGTTCGGCGTGCTGCTCGCGGCAGGGACGCTGGTGCGCGGGCAGATGCTTGTGCTGCTGCCGGCGGCGAGCCTGTTGTGGTGGCGATTTGGCGTCTCGTGGCGGCAGCTGGCGCTGATGACGGCGCTGCCGCTCGCGGTCGTCGTTGTCGCGGCGGGCGCGTGGATGATCCGCAACCAGCGCAACTTCGGCGAGACGGGCGTGCTGTCGGCGAACGCTGGGTACAACCTGCGCATCGGTCACAACCCGCAAGCGATCGGGCGATTCGCGTTCCTGCCGGAGTTCTGGCCGGCGGGCGAAGAAGGCAACCTGACGCCGGAACGCGAGACGGCGTTCAACCGCGACGGCACGAGCCGCGCGTTGCACTACGCGTTCACGCATCCGGTGCACGAGGTCGGGCTGTCGTTCGAGAAGGTGTACTCGGTGTACCGTGCTGATGTCGATTCGTTCGTCTGGATCGAGTCGTTCGGGCTGACGCCGCTCCCCAACAACGAGGCGCGCTTCGCGCTGATCCGTAGCATCAGCGCGAGTTACTACGTGCTGCTCGCGATGGCGCTGCTCGGCGCGCCGCTCGCGCTCGGCGTACGCGATCCGGAGCGGCTGTTCTTGTCGATCATCCTCGTGCTGTGGACGCTCGTGCATGTCCTGTTCTTCGGCGAACCGCGGTTTCACGTGCCGCTGCTGCCGATCATGGTGCTGATGGCGGCGCGCGTCGTTGTCGTACTCGCTGAGCGATGGCGCGCCATCGACGTGGGCGCGTCGCTCTTGCCGACGGCCGGGACGTGAGCGAGCGCCGACGCGAACTTCCGAGCGACGATCGCTTGAGGCTGATCGTCGCGCTGGCGGCGATATGCGGGGTGGGATTCGCGCTGCGCCTGGTGTGGGGCGCATGGGCGCACACGACGCCGAGCTTCGAGAATGACGGCGGGCTGTATTTCTCGATCGCGCGATCGCTGGCGCACGGTGACAGCTATCGCTCGCCGTTTGGCACGGCGACGGCGTATCTGCCGCCGGCCTATCCGGGGGTGCTGGCGGTGGCGCTGAAACTCGGCGGTGAGGCGCGGTTCGCCTCGGTCGCGTTGAACGCGTCGCTCGCCGCTGCCGCGATGCTCGCGCTTTACTATTTCGCCAGCTCCGGGTTGCGTCGAGGCCCGGCGCTGGTCACCGTCGGGTTGTTTGCGTTGCTGCCGAGTCAGATCATGGCGACGGGCGCGTTCTATCCGGACGCCGTGTTCGCGGCGCTGTTGCTCGTCGCGCTCGGGCTGTACGTGCGTTCGCTGGATGTGGCTGCATGGCGGGCGCTGCCGCTGCTTGCGGGACTGCTGATCGGCGCGGCGACGTTGGCGGAGTCACAGCTGCTGTTGTTTCCGATTTTGCTGGCGATGCATGCCGCTTTCGGCGGTGGCCAGCGCGGACGGCGGATTGCGATCACTGCGGGCGGACTGGTCGGCGGCGCTGTGATCGTGGTTGCACCGTGGTGCGTCGCAAACGTCGTCCGCGTGGGTGACGTCGGACCGGTGGCGACGAACGGCGGTGTGGCGTTCTGGATCGGGCATCACGACGGGGCGACGGGGCAGCGGACGCCGCTCGTACGGCTACGTGAGAGCGTTGCGGGCGATGATCTTGTGGCGCGGGAGGTTGATACGAATCGCGCGGGATATCGCGACGGCGCGTCGTACGCGCTTCGGCATCCTGTCGCGGAGTTCACGATCGTCTGGAAGAACGGGTTCTGGATGTTCGCGGACGATGAGGAATGGCTGCTGCTCAACGATCAGCATGGCACTGACCCGCTGTTCTCTCAGGGGGCGCGCGACAACTGGCTGACCTTATGCAACGTCTACTACTACGCGCTGCTGACGCTGGCCGTGCTCGGCGTCGTGATGATGCGTCGCAGACGCAGCGCGGCGATGAGCGTCGCGCTCGTGTTCGCCGTGTACTGGATTCTGGTGCACTTGGCGTTCTTCGGCGACCAACGATTTCACACGGCGCTGCTGCCCATCGCGACGCTGTTCGCGTCGGTCGCGGTGTGTTCGCTGTTCGGGGCGCGGCGGTCGTTGCTCGTGGCGACCGTGCACGACCAGCGCTGACACATGCCATCGTGCCAACCAGAGGGACGACGGCGAAGGTCGTCAGTGAGGACTTTGCCTTGAATCTGCGCCGCGCGGGCTGGAAAGCCCGCGGTACAGGTAAGACTGTTCAAAATCGTCGATACGCTGAGAAGCGGCAGTGATCGTCTGCCGACGAGGGCGCAGCGAGCGGCGCCCCTACAGTGTGTGATTCCCGTCCGTCCGGAACAGCCGGGACGGCTGTTCTACATCGCTTCATCTCCCCGCACGCATCATCAGACGCGATCCGGTATTGCGACGGGCTCTGAAAGCCCGTCTTACACATGACAGATGAGATGGCCGGCGGCGAACTCCACGTGCGCGGAGGCATGGGCGAGTTTCCAGCGCGAATTCTACAAGCCTTTGCCGGCTATGAAGGCGCAGAGGTCGGACGTGCGGCAGGAGTAGCCCCATTCGTTGTCGTACCACGACGCCACCTTGACGAGATCGCCGGCGACGACGTTCGTCGTCAGCGCGTCTACGGTCGACGAGTGCGGGTCGCCCTTGAAGTCCATCGAGACGAGCGGTTCGTCGGTGACGGCGAGAATGCCCTTCATCGCGCCAGCGGCGGTCTTGCGCATGGCGTCATTGACGGCGTCGGCCGTCGTCTTTTTTTCGACGAGCGCGACGATCTCGACGATCGATCCGGTCGGCGTCGGCACGCGATAGGCGACACCGTCGAGCTTGCCCTCGATCTCGGGGATGACGAGTTTGAGCGCGCGGGCCGCGCCCGTCGCCACTGGCACGATGTTGAGCGCGGCGGCGCGCGCTTCGCGCAGGTCCTTCGACTGCATGTCGAGCAGACGCTGTG
>JBBQVO010000063.1:0-16109 GCA_038211505.1 Dehalococcoidia bacterium
TTCTCCGGCGACGGGTTCGAACGGCTGGCGCCGGTGGTGGCGAAGCTCGCGGGGACGTAGAGGAGCGACGATTGGTCGTTAGAGTGCCCGGAAGTCATTTCGCTGCGTCAAGAAACTCTGTCAGCGCGACGTTGCCGGTGAGCAGGATGCCATCGAGCGTTCCCGCGGGCACTTCCTTCTCGCCCATCACGACGGACACCGTATCGTGACCACCCTCCGGGCGCGGACGATGCATCGACTGGTGGCTGCTCCCCTTGGCTGGTCCGTCGACGAAGCCCAGGCGCCTGAGCGCGGCCATGATCTTGTCACTGGAGAGACGTGGCGTACGCTTGGGCTTGGGTGTGGAACGCGGCCGACGTTGTCGTGCCTCGCGGCGACGTTTCGTGCTCACGCTGCGATCGGCAGAATGACCCCGCTCGTATAGGAATTTGGCGGAAGGTCTCGCGCTTCAATCATCACAGTGCGCGGCTTCGTCTTCCGAATCTCGATGCCTTTTTCGGCGAAGATGCGAGCGCGATCGCCCAGCTGCTCGATGGCGTTGAGGTACGTGGCTACCGCATCTTTGAGGCTCTCGAACGCACCGGCGACATCGTCGCCACAGCTCGTGACACCGAGTTCACGGCAACGCGAGACAAGCCGCTTGCCCTCTGGAAAGACTTCAAACGTGAGGGTGATGTAGCCCTGGATGGCCATCAGTCGCGAATCCTCTGAACGCAGCATCAGCGTGCATCCGAATCTGAATCGTCCTGATCATATCACAGGCGAACGTTCGCGAGGCTGTTCGCGATCGCGTCCGCCGCGGGCGAGCGTTCGCGAGCGGGCCTCCACCAATGTCGGCCCGTCATGAGACATTCTCGCTATCCGCCGGCCCGCCAGACTAGCAGCTGCCGGCCCGCCGGCAGATCGGCGAGGGCGGAGATCTCGATGCGCCACGGGGTCAGCTTGAGGACGCCGAAGGCCTCGTCTTCGACGCTCTTCCAGATGATGGCCGGGTCGTAGCCGAGAGGCGGCGGGGTCGATTTGTAGAGATCCCAGATGCGGCGCTTCGTCGCCATGCTGTTGTCCCATTCGGCGCGGCAATCGACGTAGACCTGCTCGTGCTTCGGATCCCAGTAGCTGAGCGAGATGTACGGGTTGGCGGCCAGGTGCTTCGCCTTGTGCGACTGCGGCCCCGTCGCGATCCAACCCGTCGAGCCCTCCCAGATCGGATGGAGGATGCGCGATCGCGGCCGCCCCTGCCGGTCCACCGTCGAGACGGTGCACCAAGCGATGCGCGCCGTCCGCTCGGCGAAGGGCTTCTCGATCTCAGCGAATGTCGCGACGTCCATCGATCCTCCGTGCGCGTTGTGTTCGGCTCGGTCTCCGCCACCTTAGATTGATTCCTTTCCGTCAGCAACGCTCCGACGAGGCAGCTCTACGGGTGAATCTATCCCTTCGTGCTCCTTCGTGGCCCTTCGTGGATCCGACCGCGTCACGACCACGGACGGGGCTAATGCCACGTCCCTACGACCACGATCTCCGAATCTGTGTCCCTCCTGACCCTTCGTGTCCTTCGTGGTTAACCCTCACAGGCGAATCTGAGACAGATTCGAATCTGGTGGGTCTGGCGGTTAACCTTTCGGACTATTCGGGCGTTCTACTGCCAGATGTATCGAATTGCCGCGTGGACGCCTTCCGAATCTGGCGGATACTATGATCCCGGCTTCGTCGCTGAGAAACGAGGTTTCGGGCTTGGTATTCCCGTCATTCCAGGCCGTCGCACCCGATCTCGAGCGGGCGACGGTCGATCGAGCGCGTTCGGGCGACCAACAGGCGCTCGCCGACATCTACGACTGGTATATGCCGCGCGTGTACCGCTATACGGTCGCGCGCGTCGGCAATACGCACGAAGCGGAGGACCTGACCGAGGAGGTCTTCCTCAAGGTGCTCGGCGCGATTGGCGACTTCCACTGGAAGGACGTCCCCTTCTCGTCGTGGATCTTCCGCATCGCCCACAACTGCATCGCCACGCACTATCGCCGCTCCGCCCAGCGTGGCGGTCCGACGTCGGAGATCCCCGAGGATACGGTCGACTGCCGGCACGATCTGGCGGCATCGGTCGAGGAGCGGATCACGCTCGAAGAGGTGCGGCAGGCGACGGAGCTACTGCCGGAAGCGCAACGCGAGGTGATCGCGCTGCGTTTTGCGGTTGGGCTCTCGATCGCCGACACGGCCAAAGCGCTCGGCAAGCGCGAGGGGAATATCAAGGCGCTGCAGCATAAGGCGGTAGCGAAACTGCAGAGAATGTTGATCCCGAGCGTGAACGGGGTCGAAGCGAAAGCGAAGGTATGACGGAGTTCGAAGCGCGGTTGCAAGAATGCCTGGCGGCCCTCCACGAGGGACGCTGGAGCATCGACGACTGCCTCCGGCGCTATCCGGCGGACGCCGCCGCGCTGCGCCCGCAGCTTCTCACCGCGCAAGCGCTCTCACAGGCGTACGCCGTGGCGCCGCGCGAAGAATTCGCATCGGTGGCGCGCGAGCGCTTCCTCATCGCCACCGGCCAGCGGCTGCAAGAGGCGATGGATCTCGAACCGGAGCCGTCGTTCTTTGCCGCCGCGCGCGTGCGATTCCTGATGGCGGCGCAGCGCGCGAAGCTCGGCGAGCGCGCGAGTCAGCGCCAGCCGCGTCATGTGCCGCTCTTCGGCTCGCCGTTCCGGGCGCTCGCCGGCGGCCTGGCGTCGATCGCGATCTTCCTTTCGTTCTCGACGTACACGGTCGCATCGGCGAGCAATTCGCTGCCGGGTGACTGGCAGTACGGCGTCAAGCTGCAGACGGAGCGCGTGCGGCTCGCGCTGGCTTTCGATGACGACTCCAAGCGCAGCATAAAGCTGGATATCGCCGAAGAGCGCGTCGCCGAGATCGAGCAGCTCTCGAAGAAGGGCAAGATCATCGGACCGGGCGTGCTCGACCGCCTCGTCGAACAGACGCAACCGCTCGTCAACGACGCGCGCGACGGCGGCTGGAACAGCGACGACATCGAACGGCTGAGCGCAGTGTCCGCGAAAGAAGACAGCGTGCTGACACAGGCCGTGCCGCAGATCTCGATCGACGCGCAGTCGCAACTCGATCAGGCGAAGCAGGTCAGCCGCGACGCGCGCGTCGCCGTCGCCGAAGTAACGTTGCAGCAGCCCGACCGGCAGCCGGCCGTCGTGACGGCATCGGTGCCGCTGGCGACGCCCACCGGCATCCCGGTGATCATCGAGCTGCCGACTTCCACCGCGACGCCAGGCGCCAGCGCGACGCCGGACAGCGCCGGTACTCCGACCGAACTCGCGGCCAGCCCGACTGTCGCCGACGCTTCTTCGGGCGTCACGATCGGCGGCACGTCCGTCGGCTCGCGCAATAGCATCAAGCTCTACCCGCTGAGCGCCGGGCGCATCAAGGCGAACGTGCCGGGCCCGGCTTCGGGTTGGTTCCCCATCGATGACGGGCAGCACGGAGCTCATCTGATTCGTTTGTCGAACGATGTCACGACGCTCGGCCATGACGGCTCGTCGCTGATCGTTATCAACACCGTCAACGGCGATATGTACTGGTACGTCAACCGCGGCGGGCACATCGACGAAGTGCAGATGCGAATCACGAAGGACGGCGGCATCTTCACCGCCGACCACGTCGTGCTCGAAGCGGCGTACGGCGATCTCGCCAACGTGCCGCTTTACATCATGGAGAGCATCGAAGTCACACCCGACGTAACGCCGACGCCCGAAGCCTCGGCGACCCCGAAGGCGACGGCCGCAGCAGCGTCGCCCACGGCCGCGCCGTAGCGCGAGGCCGCACCAAATCTCGGTTGGAGGAAGCGGGCGCTCAGGCGCCCGCTTTTCTTTTTGTCCGGCGATGACGTGAGCTTCGCGCCGGCTCGGCTCGATCACGTACGATGGTTGAGCTTCCGCCAGCGTCCGGAGTGGTCTGTTGGAATTCAACCCGTTTTCGCCCGCCTTCAAGGCCGATCCGTACGCGGTGTACGCGGATCTGCGCGAGAACGCGCCGGTCAGCCGCACTGAATTGCACTTCTGGGCGGTCAGCCGCTATGACGATGTCGGTTACGTGTTGAAGAACCCGCAGATGTTCTCGTCGACCGGGATGGGTGGCGCGATCGGCGGCGGCGACGCGACGCGATCGATCATCAGCAGCGATCCGCCGGATCACACGATGCTGCGCGGGCTCGTTAATCGCGCCTTCACGCCGAAGATCGTCGCGGAGATGGAGCCGCGCATCCGCGCCGTCACGCGCGATCTGCTCGACCGCATCGTCGATGCCGACGAGATGGATCTCGTCGAAGATCTCGCAATGCCGCTGCCGGTGACGATCATCGCGGAACTGCTTGGCGTCGAGCCGGAGCGCCGTCACGATTTCAAGCGCTGGTCGAACGCCGTCGTCGGCGTCACGCCAGGCGACATCACGAGCGAGCGCGCACGCGATCTGCAGGAGTTCCAGGCGTACTTCACGGCGGCGATCGAGCAGCGGCGGGCGGCGCCGACCGATGATCTGATCGGCGCGCTGGTTCGCGCGCAGGGCGATCAGGAGTCACTCACGGCGGAGGAGATCGTCTCATTCGCGATGCTGTTGCTGATCGCCGGCAACGAGACGACGACGAATCTGATCGGCAACGCGATGGAGGCGCTGCTTGATCATCCGGATGAGATGCGGCGTGTGCGCGATGATCGGTCGCTGATCCCGAACATGATCGAAGAAGCGCTCCGCTACGACGCGCCGGTGCAATTTCTGTTCCGCACCGCCACGGAGGACATCGATCTCGGCGGCGTGACGATCGAGAAGGGCAACGTCGTCGTGCCGATCTACGCCTCCGCAAACCGGGATGATCGCCGGTACCCGGATGCGTCGCGCTTCGATGTCACGCGCAACGCGCAGGGGCACATGGCCTTCGGCCTCGGCATCCACTTCTGCCTCGGCGCGCCGCTCGCCCGGCTTGAGGCGAAGGTGGCGTTTGAAGAGCTGTTCGATCGCGCATCGAACATTGCCGCCGCGCCGGGCGCGGAGCGGCTCGATTCGCTGTTCTTGCGCGGCATGCGCCGCCTGCCGCTGACGTTCGTGCCGAATGCGACGCGCGCGGGAGTGCGCGCGTCCTAGTCACGCGTCGATTCCGGACGGCGTGTTCACACTGCCACGCAGAATCGCAATCCCGCGCGGTGGCTCGCCATCGCCAGTGTTCTTGGCCGCGACCACGGGCGGCCATATGGAGCCGCCCCTACACATACACCATGTCCACGCGTGCGCGAGCGACCAGCCTCGAGCGCGTCAGCGGCAGTCATCGCCGGTCGATAGTAAGGGGTGGGGCGGATTGCCTGCGGCGATCGGCGTTTCTATGATGGCGCGACGAACAAGTGCAAAGTGAAGGGCAGACGCATGCAGATCAGTGTGGAATCGGGCGATATCACGAAGTCTGAGTTGGCGTGTATCGTCGTCAATCTGTTCGAAGGCGTGACGGCGCCGAGCGGCGCAACGGGCGCCGTCGATCGCGCGCTGTCGGGCATGATCACGGAGCTGATCGCATCGGACGATATCCGCGGCAAAGACGGCGAGATGACGCTGCTGCACACGCTCGGCAAGCTGCCGTCGCCGCGCGTCCTCGTCGCGGGCCTGGGCAAGAGCGATGCCTTCACGATCGACAAGGTGCGCGATCTCGGCGCGGCAATCGCACGATTCATGCGGACGAAACGGCTCGCGACGTATGCGACGATCGCGCACGGCGCGGGTATTGGCGGACTCGATGCGGCGGGTTGTGCGCAGGCGCTGGCCGAAGGCGCGACGCTCGGCCTGTATCGCTTCGACAAACACAGGAAGAGCGACGACGAGCAGACGCAACCGCAATCGATCACGATCGTCGAGAACGACGGCGCTAAGCTCAATGCGCTGTCGGATGCCGCGCGACGCGGCACGATCATCGCCGACGCGACGAACTTCGCGCGCGATCTGGCGAACGAGCCGAGCAATTTCCTCACGCCGACGGAGCTGGCGGCGCGCGCTGAGACGATGGCGCAGCAATACGGCCTGGGCTGCAAGATTCTCGATCGCGAGCAGATCGAAGAGATGGGCATGGGCTCGTTTCTCGGCGTATCGCTCGGCAGCGCGCAGCCGCCGAAGTTCATCATCCTCACCTACAACGGCGGCGTCGAGACGAAGCCGCTGGGCCTCCTCGGCAAAGGCATCACATTCGATACCGGCGGCATCTCGATCAAACCGAGCGACGGCATGCTCGAGATGAAGGGCGACATGTCCGGCGGCGGCGCCGTGATCGCGGCGATGATGGCGATCGCGCAACTCAAGCCGAAGATCAACGTGACGGCGCTCGTGCCGGCGACGGAGAACATGCCGAGCGGCACGGCGATCAAACCGAGCGACGTGCTGCGGGCGATGAACGGCAAGACGATCGAAGTCGTGAACACGGACGCCGAGGGCCGGCTGATCCTGGCCGACGCGTTGTGCTACGCCGTGCAGCTGGATCTGTCGCCGGTGATCGACGTGGCGACGCTGACCGGCGCGATCTCGATCGCGCTGGGCAACGTGGCTTACGGGGTGTTCGCGAACAACGACGCATTCGTGGAGCGCATCGAGCAGGCGGCGAAGGCTGCGGGCGAGAAGTGCTGGGAGCTACCGATGTGGCTGGAGTATCGTGAGCTCAACAAGAGCAACATCGCCGACGTGAAGAACAGTGGCGGACGTGGCGCCGGATCGATCGCCGCCGCGCACTTCCTCAAAGAGTTCATCGACGATCGCCCATGGGCGCATCTCGATATCGCCGGCGTCGACTTTTCGGACGCCGAGAAGACGGTGTACACGAAGGGTTCGACCGGCATCCCCGTGCGGACGTTGATCAACCTCGCACTGAACCTCGCCGAAACGCCGCTGGGGTGACGATCCACTAAGGGCACGATGAGCACGAAGGTTGTTGGAGGATCGTCCAACGTCGTCGTTCCGACGCGTGCATTTGCGTATTCGATGGCGCTATTGGAATCGGGCGCGCGTTTCGAGTGGCAGACTGCGTTTCAACTGCGCGGTCGCCCTGTTAAACCACCGATATTGCCTTGAATCCCTCGCGCGCGATCGGCTACCGTGCGGCCGCGGCGCAGGCGGGTTGGGGTGAGGCGGCAGCGCGCCGCTTCGTATTCTCACATCTCTCGGTTCATCCAGACGACATATTTTCGCGATCGAGTGACGAACATTCTGCAAACGCGCCACAGAGAATCCGCCGCCGGACGATGATGATCGGGGCAAGTAAGCGGACGGGGGTCTATTGTGATGCGCAACCATTGGCGGCGACTGCCGCTTATCCTGCCGGCCGTGATCGCGGCGATCGCTGTCGGCACCACGGCCATTTTCTCGATCGCGAGCGTGCAGGCGGCGCTGACGGCCAGTCAGCAGATCTACGACGTCAACGGTGACGGCGCCGTCAATCAGACGGACGTGAACGACGTCGCGGCGCACTTCGGCAGATCTGACAAGCCGTGGGACATCGACGGCAACGGGGTCGTAAATTCGTCGGACGTGTTCAAGGTCGCCTCGCACTTCTCGAGTGCGCCGCAGCCGACAGCGACGGCGACGCGTCCGCCAGCGCCCACGCCCACCCCCGTCTCGAGCGGCGGCGCCTGTAACGTCGATCCAGCGATCGACAGCGAGGAGCGGGCGTTCCTGACGCTGATCAACAACTATCGTGCGCAAAACGGGCTGCCAGCGCTCGCGCTGTCGTACACATTGACGAAGTCGTCAGCCTGGAAGTCCGCCGACATGGGAGCGAATCGTTACTTCGCCCACGACGATCTCAGCCGCACATGGATACAGCGGGTGCGTGCGTGCGGCTACGGCGCCAACACCTACGCTGGCGAGAACATAGCGGCGGGAATCAGCACGGCGCAGCAGGCGTTCGATCTCTGGCGCAACAGCCCAGGACACAACGCGAACATGCTCGGCACCAACTACCGTTCCATCGGCATCGGGCGCGCGTACGTTCCGGGCAGCCCCTATGGCTGGTACTGGACGACCGACTTCGGCGGCGTGGCCGACGGCAGCGGCGGCCTGTAAGACACTCCCGGACGAGCATCAATCGCGATCGAAAACTGCGCCGCGGCGCAGTTTTTCGTGTTCCCAGCAGCGCCGCCGAACGCTGCCATGAGCTATGCCTCGATCCGACTTCGCGTCGCTACACTGGCGGCGGAGGTGCACCAGCATGAGCAATCAAGGACGCGTTGCCGTGATCACGGGCGCGAGCAGCGGCATCGGCGCGGCGACCGCGCGCCGGCTGCACGACGAAGGCTTCGCGATCGTCGCCGGCGCGCGGCGGGTCGACAAGTTGCGTAAGTGCGTCGACCCTGTCGGCGGGACGGCGATGGCGCTTGATGTGACGGATCGCGCGAGCGTGGACGCGTTCGCGGCGCTGATCGAACGTTGCGATGTGCTCATCAACAACGCCGGGGGAGCGCATGGCAGCGCGCCACTCGCCGACGCCGATGACAACGACTGGCGGACGATGTGGGAAACGAACGTCTTCGGCCTGATGATGGTGACGCGTGCGCTCCTCCCGAAGCTGGAGGCTTCGGGCTACGGGCACATCGTCAACATCGGCTCGATCGCCGGCATTGAGACGTATCCGAACGGCAGCGGTTATACGAGCGCCAAGCACGCCGTGCGCGCGATCTCACAAACGCTGCGACTGGAGTTGCTCGGCAAGCCGGTTCGCGTGACGGAAATCAATCCGGGGATGGTGGAGACGGAGTTCAGCGTCGTGCGGTTCGGTGGAGACAGGGAGCGCGCCGCGAAGGTGTATGAGGGTCTGACGCCGCTGACGGCCGAGGATATCGCCGACTGCGTGGCGTGGTGCGTGACGCGCCCGAAGCACGTAAACATCGACGAGATCGTTGTGCGGCCGCTGGCGCAAGCACGGGCGACGGTTGTCGCCCGCAACGTCGGCCTCTGACAGGGTCGAAGGGCTTCACCGCAGAGTTGCCGGACGCCGCTGAAGACAAACGGTCGCGTGGCTGACGCTGACCTACCATCGGCCCCTTCCCGCGGCGGGAAGGAGCAATCAACGACGCACTACGAAACCCCTTTTAGCGGCGCGCGGTGTGGATTCGCTTGCATCACGCACAGCTCCAGATGCGGATTCCCTTCTGCGATTCTTGCGGCCCGCCTCCTTGGGATGCGATCGCAAGTTCTGAGGCGGTGGCGTTACGTGTCTCTGATCGGTTGGCGCATACGATGGCATCAACCGGTGCGGACGTCTGAGGCTCCCCCGCAGGCATCCGTCCGTGAACGGGGCGCACCACAAGTGCGTCCCTTTTCTTTCGCGGTTCCTTTCTCTATCAAGGAGGTGTTCGATGGCACGGCGCATGACAGGTCGGCACGAGACGCGCAGAGGCGAGAGCGCGGGACTGCGCACCGGATCGCACGTGATGACGTGCGATGGGCAGGATCTCGGCACGCTAAAGGAGATCGATGGCAGCTACTTCAAGGTCGATGCGCCGATGGCCCGCGACTACTGGCTCGCGGAAGCCGAAGTTGCTGAGGTGCATGAAGATGAAGTCGTCCTCGACTTCGCGAGGGCGGAGCTCGATGAGCACAAGCGATCCGAGCCCGGCATCGAGCAGGATGAGGATCCGTTCCTCGACATGACGGTCGCGCCCGTGATCGACACGCAAGAGCAGCTCGAACAGCGGGCGCGAATGGAGCGCGAACTCGCCGAGCAGAGCCGCCATCTGCCCGCGCACGAGCTGTCCGTCGCGGAGACGCGCGAGAACCCGGATGTCGGACAGATTCCGATCGACTCGGCGGCGTTCGCCGATCTCGCCGGTGAGACGGTGGCCTATGCGCCGGCTGTCGATCGCAAGGACGGCGGCGCCGCGACGAACGGCGCGACCAACGCGGGGCCAACCTATGTTCACACGGATGCGGACGCGCACGATGCGCTGTTCGACCGTTCGAGCGACAGCGTCACGCTCGCGGAGTTCAGTGATCTCGACGAGATAATGATCGAGTCAGCGCCTATGACCGGCGATGATCGGGCGGAGATGGCGGCGGAGCACGTTCCGGACAATCCGCTGCTGGCTGGCGAGCCAGGCTACGACCTCGCAGCAGGTGTGCAGCACCCGACCGATGGCGAGACTGCGTTTCCGCAGGCGATCGGGACGTCCGTGCCGTACGCGCCGCTGGAGCAGCAGCCGTGGGCGCCGAAGTTCGATCGCGAGCCGCCGAAATCAGCCGCTGAGCGGGCGAAGGATCTCGCGACGCATCCGGTGCTGGTCGCCGGTGTGATCGCTACCGCCGCCTTTACGGTGCCGATGTACCTCTCGCGCAAGAGCGGCGTGGTGAAGCTCGACCTGCCGATGTTGCTGGGGACGTTCGTCCGGCCGCCCGGCAGGCGGGCGCGCGCGCTTGGGCTCGTGCCGCACGTCGTCGAAAGCGCGGTGATGTTTCCGGCTATGTATAACGCGGCGTTCAAGAAGCTGAACCTGAAGCCGTCGGCGGCGACGGGCGTGGCGTTCGCTGTGCCGCACCTGATCGCATCGTCTGCGATGATGTACGCGGTCGGCAAGCTCAACCCACGCGCGCTGGATCATGGCGACGCCGATCACCTCGAACACAGCGGGCACGTGCTCGCGCCCGGCGTCGCCAGCCGTGCCTACGGCTGGAAGGCGACGGCGAGCATCATCGCCGGTCACGTGATGTACGGGGCGATCCTCGGCTGGTGGCTGGAGAAGACCGGGCACCACGAAGACGATTCGCCGATCATGGCGGACGCGCCTTCGGCCTGAGACAAGCCGTGAAACGGCGCGTCGTTTCGAGCGCCTCGGCCGAAGCGCGACGTAGACGAGACACTCGCCGCGGCCAGACACCTAACACCAGCCCCTTCCAGGCGCGGGAAGGGGAGTCTGGTGTCGAAGCCGTGTACCGAGAGCCGCTCTCCAAGCAGAGCGGCTCTTTGTTTGCATCGCTGATCTGACCCCAGACGCCCTTCGTGACCTACGTGGTTGCTCCTCTGCGAAAATATTGTGAAAAAGTAGACAAACCGTGCGTTCCGGGATTGACCGTTCGGGTCGCGATGCTAGAATCCATGCAGTAGCACGACGCGACACGAAATTGCATAGATTTGAACACATTCACTTCGGCTGATGGCGCCCGACTGACGCCGATGCCGCTCGGCCAGGATCGCTGGTTGACGCTCGGGCAGGCCTGCCGCGTCCTCAACGTCGATGAATCGACGCTGCGGCGCTGGGCCGATGCCGGACAGGTACGCACGTTCCGCACGCCGGGCGGCCACCGCCGCTTCGCCGAAGGCGACGTGCATGGGATCGTCAACGGCCGGACGCGCAAGCAGCAGTACGGCGACGTCGGCGATCTCGCCACGCGGCGCATCCGCCGCCAGCTCCATCGTCACCCGAACGCGGACTGGTATACGACGGTCGATGACGCGCAGCGCGAGAAGCTGCGCACGCTCGGCCGCGGGCTGATGACGCTCGTCGCGGATTATGTCGCGAAGCGCGGCAAGAAGACCTCGATCCTCGAAGAAGCGCGCGGCACCGGCGACGAATACGGCGCGGCGCTCGCCGGCGCCGGCATGTCGCTTTCGCAGGCGATGCACGCGTTCACGTTCTTCCGCCGCAGTCTCGATCAGTCGGCCAAGCAGGCGCTGATGAAAGCCGGCACACCCGGTGCCGAGGCGGTCGATGTCTGCGAGCAGATCATGGCGCTGGCGGATGAAGTGCTGCTCGGGATCGCCGGCGCGTACGAGCGGACGGCGGCGGAGGTGGCGCGATGACGCCGAGTCCCATCGTCGAGAAATGGCAGGCCGCGCTGGCGCGTCGCCGTAACCGTGGCGCGCGTTTCGCCCGAACGATATCGCGGTCGTCGCTCGACGCTCTTCGGCTCCAGCCGACGGTACCGATACAGCCGCGCGTTGCGCCGAACGTCGGGCCACAGGGTGGCGATCCGCGTGACGCGCTTGCTCGATTGCGTCAGCTGGGTTTCGCCTACTTGCCCCAAGATCTCAACGACGACCGCAGCGATTTCGCGCGGGCGCTCCGCATGCTGCGCCGCAACAACGCGATGATCCGCCGACGGTTCGGCCTCGGTTGGGCGGACGCGGCGAATGTTGTGATTGCCGAGGCCGCCCGTCGCGGCATGTCGACGCTCGCCGTGGCGCGTGCGATGGTGGCGGATCTGCGGACGGGCACGCAGGAGGCCTCATGACGTACGACGCAGACGGTGCGCGCCCGCGCACACGCATCGGGCCGTGGCGGATGCTCGATCTGGTGCGCGCAACGATGCCGATGCGCGCGTCGATGCTTGGCGGCGGCGCCATTCTGCCTGAGTACGGACCGCCGGACGCGCCGCACTCGTACAGCGATCCCGACGTCGAGCTGCCGGGCTCGAACCTCGCGGACGGCGAGCAGCAGCAGGCCGTCGCGCGCGAACGCGCCCGCCGCTTCGTGCGCGCCCGCCGGCGCGGGGAGGCATAGCCGTGGCCCTCTACCCGATCTTTGTGGAGACCAAGGGGCGGCGCGTGATCGTGATCGGCGGCGGGCACGTCGGCGCCGAGAAGGTACGCGGGCTGCTGAACGGCGAGGCCGACATCACTGTCGTGAGCCCGGATCTGATTCCGGAGTTGCAGGGGCACAAAGACGCGGCGCGCATCAAGCACGTGGCGCGCGCGTACCAGGAGTCCGATCTCGACGACGGCTACGAGTTCGTAATGGTGGCGACGGACGACGGCGCGATCAACGCCGAAGTGTCAGCGGCGGGCAGGCGGCGCGGCATCTGGGTGAACGCGGCGGACGACCCGACGAACTGCGATTTCATCCTGCCGTCGGTCGTGCGTAAAGGAAAGATCACGCTCGCCGCATCGACATCTGGCACGAGCCCGG
Organism: Dehalococcoidia bacterium; assembly: GCA_038211505.1. Lineage (GTDB taxonomy): Bacteria > Chloroflexota > Dehalococcoidia > DSTF01 > JACRBR01 > JBBQVO01. The sequence continues at coordinate 12,915 of JBBQVO010000063.1, forward strand.
CGCTCGCGCGACGCCTGCGCGAGGAGCTAGATGCGTATCTCACCGAAGACATGCCGGCGCTCGCCGAGCTGCTCGCCGAAGTGCGGCAGGAGATCCGCAAACGCGGCATCAAGGTCGAGAACGACACGTGGCAGTACGCGATCGATGGCCAGCTGCGCGTGCTGCTCGCTCAGCGTCGCTACGGGCAGGCGCGCGCGCGGCTGATCTCGCGGCTCGGCATCGAACTGACGCCGGACGCGACGCGCACGCCGGCATACACGCTCGAAGAGAGCACGCCATCATGAAGCGATCCATACGTTTCGAACCGCAGGCTACGAACTGAACCATGCAACTCTCGCTCGTCGGCATTTCTCACAAGACAGCGCCGGTTGAGGTACGCGAGCACTTCGCCTTCGCCGCCGATGAGCTGCCAGCGTTGCTGGCGCCGCTCGGCGAGCGCTACGCCGGCGCCGCCGTGCTTTCGACGTGCAACCGCACGGAGGTCTACGTCGCCAGCGCGCGAGGCATCGGCGATCACCGGCCGATCGTGGCGCTGCTCAGCGAGATCAAGGGCCAGGTGGCGATGGAGGGCGCGCCGTTCTCGGTGCTCTCGGGCCGCGATGCCACGCGGCATCTCTTCCGCGTCGCCGCCGGCATCGACTCGATGGTGATCGGCGAGTCGGAGATTCTCGGCCAGGTGCGCGGCGCGTTTACGGCCGCGACCGTCGCCGGCACGAACACGCCGGCGCTATCGCGCCTGTTCCATTCGGCGATCCGCGTCGGCCGCAAAGCGCGCTCCCAGACGCGCATCGGCCGCTACGCCGTCAGCGTCAGCTCGACGGCGGTAGCGCTCGCGCGGGAAACGCTCGGTGATCTCGCCGACAAGACGGTGCTCGTCGTCGGCGCGGGGGAAGCCGGCAAGATCACGGCAGGCAATCTCGCCGGCATCGGCGTCGCGCAGGTGTTGGTGACGAGCCGCAACCCCGAGCGCACGGCGGATCTCGTCGCCGCGCTCTCCGGTCGCGCCGTGCCGTTCGCCGATCGCGGCGCGGCGATCGCCGAAGCGGACATCGTCATCTCGTCGACGGCGGCGCAGGACTTCGTGATCGACCGGGCGATGGTCGCCGAGGCGGTGCGCGATCGCGGGACGCGGCCGCTGCTGCTGATCGATATCGCGGTGCCGCGCGACATCGATCCGGCGGTGCGCGATCTGCCGTGCGTGCGTCTCTTCGGCATCGACGAGTTGCAGCAGGTCGCCGAGGGGAATTTACAGTTACGGCGCAACGAGCTTGCCGCCGCGGAAGCGATCGTTGAAGAAGAAGTGACGAAATTCAGCGACTGGCTGCGCTCGCTCGAAGTCGTGCCGACGGTATCGTCGCTGCGGGAACGGGCCGAAGCGGTGCGGCTCGCGGAGTTGCGGCGCACGCTCGATAAGACATCGATGAGTGCGGCCGATCGCAAGCGCGTCGAAGCCATGACGGCCGCGATCGTCAAGAAGGTACTACACGCGCCGATCACACGCCTCAAGCAGCCGGGCGAGGGTGAGCGCTACGTCGAAGCGGCGCGGGCGCTCTTCGATCTCGATGAGCAGGCGGACGAAGCGTGAACGGCGAACAACAGAGGACAGAGAACGGACAACAGAGGTCGCGTTCACGATCTGTTCTCTGTTCTCTGTTGTCTGTTGTGCTCAGGCCATGACGCGCACGTATGTCATCGGGGCGCGGGGCAGCAAGCTGTCGCTCGCGCAGGTGCGGATCGTTTGCGACCTGCTGCGCGCGACACATCCGGATGTTGCGCTCGACGTGCGTGAGATCAAGACGGAGGGCGATCGCAGCGCAGCGCCGTTGTCGGAGATCGGCGGTCTCGGCGTGTTCACGAAGGCGATCGAGGACGCGCTGCTTGCCGGCACGATCGACATCGCAGTGCACAGCCTCAAGGATCTGCCGCCACGCATCACCGACGGCCTCGTGCTCGCCGCGATTCCCGAGCGCGCGAGCGTGCTCGATGCGCTCGTGATGCGCGACGGCGCGCGTCTCGCCGATCTGCCAGCGGGCGCGCGCATCGGCACCGGCAGCGAGCGCCGCGCGGTGCAGCTGAAAGCGATGCGGCCGGATATCGAGACGGCGGACATCCGCGGCAACGTGCCGACGCGCATCGCTAAGGTCGACGCCGGCGACTACGACGGCGTCGTGCTCGCCGTCGCCGGCCTACAACGCCTCGGCCTGAGCGATCGGATCGCGCAGATCTTCACTGTGCGAGAGATGACGCCCGCAGTCGGTCAGGGCGCGCTCGGGGTCGAGGTGCGCGCCGACGACGACGATGCGATCGCGCTCGTCGCCGCGATCGATCACTTCGATACGCGTGTCTGTGTTACGGCGGAACGCGCGTTTCTCGCGTATCTGGGAGCGGGCTGCCGCATGCCGATCGGCGCCTACGCGACGATCGATGGCGACGCGCTGACACTGTCAGCCGTGATCGGCGAATCGCAAGACACGACGTTCGCGCGCGCGCAGAGAACTGGACCAGTCGCGTCCGCGTCACAGATCGGCCAAGAGCTGGCCGCGCGGATGCAGTCGCGCGGAGATGCTGTTCGATGACCCGCGATCCCCAACATCCAACATCTAACATCCAACATCGCGCCGAACACGGCGACACCCCATGACCGGCGACTCCGCTCCCGAGACAACAACGCAACCCGTCGCGCTCGTCGGCGCGGGGCCGGGCGATCCTGATCTGATCACGATCGGCGGCGCGGCGCGGCTCGCGGCGGCCGATGTCGTGGTCTACGACCGGCTCGCGAATCCGGCGCTGCTGCGGCACGCGCGCGCGGACGCGGAGCTGATCTACGCGGGCAAGCTGCCCGATCGCCACACGCTGACGCAGGACGAGATCAACGCGCTGCTCGTCGAGAAGGCGCGGGCGGGCAAGCGGGTCGTGCGGCTCAAGGGCGGCGATCCGTTCGTGTTCGGGCGTGGCGGCGAGGAGGCGGAGGCGCTGCTCGCCGCCGGCTTGACGTTCGAGGTCGTGCCCGGCGTCACGTCGGCGATCGCGGCTGCGGCGTACGCCGGCATTCCGGTGACGCATCGCGCGCTCGCATCGTCGTTCGCCGTGATCACGGGGCATGAGGATCCGACGAAGGCCGACTATCCCGGACGGACGGGCCCGTCCGGGACCTTCGGTACGAGCATCGAATGGGAGAAGATCGCGACCGGTGTC
>JBBQVO010000064.1:0-16064 GCA_038211505.1 Dehalococcoidia bacterium
GAATCGCTGGCACTACGTGACGATCAGTTCGGCGCTGATGCCGTAGTCGTTTCACCGCCGCTTCAATTCGTGGCGCGGGGTCGATGTGCACGACGTGTTCCCGACGGTGTATAAGGCGAACACGGCGCGTCGCATGCGGTCGCTGTATGAATTGGCGGGAATGGATGTCGAGCATCTGTATCAGTTCGAGACGGAGCCGGAGTATCTGGCGTTCAGCACGCCGACGTACGCGGCGGGCGTCGGGTTCGAGCGCGTGGTCAACCGCTTCGACGCGCTGAAGGATCTGCGGGTGAATCTACTGGCGGTGGGCCGGAAGCGATAGCGGCGCCGCGGTGCTCCCTTATTGGCATGCCCTAGTGGTCGGCGTTCGCGTCGGTGGTCTGCCAGTCATCGGCGCGCTCTTCCGATGGCATCGTGTCGGGCAGTTCGATGAGCATCATTGAGGCGAGGGCGCTCACGTACGGCTCATAAAGATCGCGGAGAGCAGTGAGCCTCGTTCTGGCGTCGTTGCTGTCAACGGCGCGAAATCCCGCACCGACGAGCAGCGGGTTGAGCGCGTCCAGATCGCGCGCGCTGAGGCGGTTGCGGATCGGCGTGACGGCCTGCCGACCGAAGACCTGGCTCAAATCGACGGCAGCGTGTCGGCTGATCGCGAACGCGAGACGCGCCGGGTGCAGCGGCGCGGCCTCGGTTGGCTCGGCGGCGAGGATCAACGCGCATACGTCGAGGATCGCCGTCAGCGCCATCAGCCACGACTGGCGATCGTGTTGCGAACGAAAGTAGGCGAGGATGGGGTACGAGAGGTGGCTTTCGAGCAGATCGCCGGCCCAGCGCTCCCAGTCGAGCAGCAGGCGGTCGAGTTGCTGCGTTCCGTCGGCGAGGGTGTGCCGGCGCAGCATCTCGCCGGCGGTCGGCGGCGACCCGGCGCGAGCGTCGAGCAGCGAAATCGTGATCTCGCGCCGGGAGAACGTCTGGTAGAGCACGGGCAGGTAACCGATGACGAGTGCGAGGAAGCCGAAGCCCGTGCCCGCCTCGACGACGGTGATGGCGCGGGCGAGGGCGGAATCGGGGCGGATGTCGCCGAGGCCGAGGGTAAAGAACGTCGTGCCGCTCATGTAGACGTCGTTGCCGAAGTTGGTCTTCCGGCCATCGAGGAGCAGCTGCGAGCCGCACGACCACTGCAGCAGACCGAAGGCGAGGACGAGCAATCCCGCCCAAACGACCAGCAGCATGATGATCGAGAGCGGGCCGTAGAAGCCAAGCAGCGACTCGCGCCGCCCGGCGTCGGAGACGCGGCGGACGACGGACGTATAGGCGCCCCAGGTGACGCGATAGAAGTATCGGGCGAAGCGCAGGCGTCGTTGCACGCGGCGCGGCAGCACCATCGATTCAAAGACGTCCCAGAGGACGATGAGTATGAGCAGCAGCGCAGGGATGGCGGCGAGGTAGGAAAGCACGTGAATCAAGTGTAGGTGAAGGCGGCGCCTTCGTCTTCGGGTTGGTCCGTGGTTGCAGGCTTCGATTGCGATCGCGCGTGCCTGTTACCATGTATGCATCATGCTGACGAAGCGCATTATTCCGTGTTTTGACGTGGCCGATGGGCGCGTGGTCAAAGGGATCTCGTTCGTGGAGCTGCGCGATGCGGGGGATCCGGTCGAGCTGGCGAAGCTGTACGACCGCGAGGGCGCGGATGAGTTGGTGTTCCTCGATATCACGGCCTCGAGCGACGATCGGGCGACGACGTACGACATGGTGGCGCGGACGGCGGACGAAGTGTTTATTCCGTTCACCGTCGGCGGCGGCGTGCGCAGCGATCTGGATGTGCGGATGCTGCTCGAGCTGGGCGCCGACAAGGTGTCGCTGAACAGCGCGGCCGTCGCCGATCCAAAGCTCGTGGCGACGTGTTCGGAGCGGTTCGGCGCGCAGTGCATCGTCGTCGCGATCGATGCGAAGGCGGTGGGTGAGGGTGCGTGGGAGGTGTACACGCACGGGGGAAGGCGGGCGACGGGCATGAACGCGATCGAGTGGGCGAAGAAGGCCGTCGAGCTGGGCGCTGGCGAGTTGCTGCTGACGAGCATGGACACGGACGGCCACAAAGACGGCTACGATCTGCCGCTGACGCGGGCGATCAGCGAGGCGGTCGATGTGCCGGTGATCGCCAGCGGCGGCTGCGGCAACCCGCAACATATGGTGGATGCGGTGGTGCGCGGCAAGGCCGATTCGGTGCTGGCGGCGAGCATCTTTCACTTCGGTGAGTACTCGATCGCGCAGACGAAGCGGCATATGGCGGCGCAAGGCGTCGCCGTGCGCATCTGACGTCCTCGCGCCACCATCTTCTATCTCTGAGTGCATGATGTATGCCGGGCGCGTGATGCGTTCGGGGTTTGAATTGAGGTAACGCATGTTGAAGTACAACCCGCAGGGTCTGATTCCGGCCGTGATCCAGGACGACGAGACGAACGTGGTGCTGATGCTCGGCTACATGAACGCTGAGACGTTGCAGATGACGAAGGACAAGGGTCAGGTCGTGTTCTGGAGCCGCAGCCGCCAGGAGATCTGGCACAAGGGCGCGACGAGCGGCGACTTTCTGGAAGTGCAATCGATCAAGGCGGACTGCGAGAACAACTCGCTGCTCGTGCGGGTGAAAATGCTCGGGGGCGCGGTGTGTCACACGGGGGCGGCGTGCTGCTTCTTCAATGAGGTGGCTGAGATCGCGTAAGCCATGGCAACGAGTTCGGCGTCGTTGGCCACGCGGGAGAGGTCTGAAGACCTGTCCGTACGGTCTGGGTCATTTCGATCTTTCGGTGCTGGTTGTGGTTGGTGGGCTTCGACTACGCGGACGGAGCTATCTCCTGCAGCGACTCTTCGAAAAGCTGCGGCCCTACGATCCCGTCTCCACGATTCGTTTCGCATTGGTGATCCGCTGGCGTCAACTACGCGGACGGAGCTAAAGCAGCGCCCCTACGATCTCGTCTCCGTCGTTGGTTTCGTGTCGGTGCTTCGTTGGCGGCGACGGACAGGACAGGTCTGAAGACCTGTCCGTACGGCGTCTCGCGGCGCGCCGCGTGATCGACCGCGCGCGGTTAGAGTTCCTGGCGTTCGAATTGGAGGACGGCGGCGGCGAAGGCTAGGGCAGCGAGGATGATCGAGGCGATGGGGATGGTGAGGGCGTAGGTTTCTTTTTCGTTGAGGGCGACGCTGAGGGCCGCGATCGGGAGATAGGACGGGAGGATGCGGTAGGTCCAGTTGAGCGACGAGATCGCGGGGACAACGTTGGGCAGGAACCAGACGGCGAGCGCACAGACGGCCACAGGGGCGACAGAGCGGAAGACGACGCCGAGGGCGACGACGACGAACGAGAGGAATGCCATCTCGACGCAGAGGATGCCGGCGGCGACGATGATGTGCGCGGCGGGCACGGCTTCGAAGAAGACGAGCGACAGCGTCACCCAGATCGCCGACGGGATGATGACGATCGTGATGCAGGCGATCGCGGCGTGGGCGGACGCTTTGGCGCTGAGGTACGACAGCCGCGAAACCGGCTTGGTGACGATCCACGACGTGATGCCGAGCGCGCGTTCGTGCGTCACGGCGTCGACGGTGGCGGCGATGACCATGAGCGATCCCATGAAGCCGACGAGCGTGGCCCAGGTGCCGACCATGCGTTCCATCGAACTCTGTTGGATGACGTGGCGGGCGCCGTCACCGAACGTCTTGACGTTCACGTATCCGATGACGAAGACGAGCAGCAGCGAGAGCGTCATGATCGCCAGGAAGGCGATAATGCGCTTTGAGCGCCGGGCGTCGAGCAGCTCGTTCTCGAAGAGGACGTTGAAGCCGCTGAGCGCGGACTGATGGTACCGCGGTTCAGACGTCATCGCTCACCGATTCCACGAAGATGTCGAGCAGCCGCGAGCGCGCCGGCTCGCAGCCGATGAGCACGAAATCGGCGTCGACGACGGCGCGCGGCAGCGCGCGCTTCGCCTGGGCATCGTCGTCGACATCGACCATGACGCTGATGCGGCCCTCTTCCGTATCGGCGGGCTCGACTGCGGACACCCATGGCAGCGCCTGCAGCTGCCTCTGGAGGTCATCGGCGGGCGCTTCGACGGTGAGTCGAAAGCGGCCGCGCGAGGCAGACATGAGATCGCGCATGACGCCGCTGCGGACGACGCGGCCGTCCTTCATGATGGCGATGTGATCGGCGACCTGCTCGACGTCGTCGAGAATGTGGGTGGAATAGAAGACAGCGATGCCGCGATCGCGCAGGGTGCGCAGGATGTCGAGCACGTCGCGACGGCCGATCGGGTCGAGCGACGACGATGGCTCGTCGAGCATGATCAGCCGCGGATCGCCCATCAGCGCCTGAGCGATGCCGAGGCGCTGACGCATGCCGCCGGAGTAGCCACCGCAGGCGCGGTCGGCAGCCTTCTCGAGATCGACGAGGCGAAGGGCGTCGCGGGTGCGCTCGTCGACCGGGCGAGAGGCGAGCGGGTAGAGGCGTCCGACGAACTCGAGGACTTCGCGTCCGGTCATCCAGCGCGGATACGACGGATCCTGCGCGAGATAGCCGACCTCGGCGCGCGACTCGGGGCTGTAGCGATGGACGGGCACGCCGTAAATCGAGCAGCTGCCGGCGCCAGCGGGCGTGAGGCCGAGCAGCACCTTGATGGTCGTCGTCTTGCCGGCGCCGTTCGGGCCGAGGAATCCGAAGATCGAGCCGGCGGGCATTTCGAGATCGACGCCGGCGAGGGCGCGGACGCGCCCGTACGACTTGGTCAGCCCTTCGCAGCGGATTGCGGCTTCGGTCATGGGGGCAGGATCGTGGGCTGCGGTATCGGAGTCAAGCGAGAGATGGGCACCACGGCAACGAGGCGATTACGCACGCGCGCGCAATGCATACGCGGGAGAGCGGCATGTCCCCGCGATATTCGGTTGGGTTTGTAGCGTCTATGTCGTTTTGGCGTTTCTGGTTGTAAGCCGCGGCCACCTTCGTGCCTTCTATAACGAAGGGTGGGGTAAGGAGTACAACATGCAAGCGACGGACGAGACGCAATTGACTACGGGAGCGGGGGCGAGGATACCGGCCCGGGCTGACACGATGGCGCTGCCGATCTGGCGCGAGGCGTTCACAGGGTTCGAGTGGATGCGGCTGCACGCCTCGCCGGTGTACGGGGGTTTCGGGGCGGCGAAGGGTGAGGGCACGGCGGTCGTCGTCGTGCCGGGCTTCATGGCATCGGATCGATCGCTCTTCGAGCTGCATGGGTGGTTGGCGCGCGTTGGATATCGGCCGTACTTCTCGGGCATCGGGCGCAACGTGCGCTGCCCGAAGGTGCACATCGAGCGGCTGATCGAGACGGTCGAGCGGGCGTACGACGAAACGGGCGAGCGCGTGACGATCATCGGGCACAGCTTGGGTGGCTGCATCGGGCGGGGCGCGGCGATCCAGCGGCCTGATCTCATCTCGCAAGTGATTTCGCTGGGGTCGCCCGTGCAGGGCGGCGCGACGGTGCATCCGCTTATCGCGGCGGCGGCGGTGTTTCTGCGCGGCGACTGTGCGGAGGATTGCTACACGATCATGCAGGAGTGCCTGCCGCCGGACGTGGCGGAGACGAACATTTACTCGAAGACGGACGGCATTGTCGACTGGCATCTGTGCGCGCGCGATCGTGACGCGGAGAACATCGCGGTGACGGGCACGCACATCGGAATGATCTGGAACGCGCAGGTGTATCGTGCGCTGGCGCGGGTGATGTCGGAACACCGTACTCATAGCTCGACGCGCCGGACGCGCAAGACGGCGCGCACGTTCGTCGGCGTTGAGGCGGTCTCCGGCAAGCGACGGCTGCGCTGCGTTGCGTAGCCGCAAGCGACGGCTGCGCTGCGTTGGCGTAGTGGCTCCTCGATTCGGGGCGGCGGCGGTGCTACGATCGCGGCATGATTCGTGACGCTACGCCGGACGACGTCGACGCGATCGCTGATCTGATTCGCGGTCTGGCGGCATACGAGCAGCTCGATCTTTCTCTCGACGTTGCATCGCTGCGATCGCATCTGTTCGGACAGAGGCGATACGCGGAGGCGCTGATCGCGGAGGCCGACGATGCGTCCGGCGCGATCGTCGGCTACGCGCTGTTCTTTCACAACTACTCCACGTTTCTCACGCAGCCGGGGATCTATCTCGAGGATCTCTTCGTGCGGCCGGAGCAGCGCGGACATGGGTACGGGAAGACGCTGCTTGCGCGGCTGGCGGCCATCGCCGTCGAGCGTCGATGCGGGCGGCTGGAGTGGAGCGTGCTCAACTGGAACGCGCCCTCGATCGCGTTCTACCGCTCGCTAGGCGCGGCGCCGATGGAGGAGTGGACGGGGTGGCGGCTGGCGGATGATGCGTTGCGGACGCTTGCCGGTTCTGCATAGGCAACGGGCAGTCGCAGGGTCTTCGTCAGCGGAAAACGAACTTCAGCGGCTTGCCGAGCACCTCACCCCCAGCCCCTCTCCACGCAGTGGAGAGGGGAGTAGAGGCTCGGTGGACTTCACACGTGGAGCAGTTTGGCGCCAGCGAGGGCGCCATCGCACCACCAGCGCAGCTCGTCGGGCTGGCCTGCGGCGGCGACGTTGGCTTTGCCCCAGATGTCGAGCAGGAATCCGAGGATGAACATGAGCGCGTCGAGCCGCTCCCATTCGGCGTCGGGGAGCGCGCGCGGAGTCAGCACCGCGCGCAGATGATCGCAGTAGCGGTTGTGTACATCGGCGAGTGGGATTGAGAAGCGGCTCGAGTTGACGGCAAGGAACCACGCCAGTTCGAGCGATACGGGCGCGCGCGTGACGGTCGCCCAATCGAACAACCAGAGTTTGCCGTCGCCGACGCCCATGTTGCCGAGCCGGAGATCACCGTGCAGCAGCGTCTGCGGCGCTGCGTCGACGGCGGCGAGCAGGCCGCTCATGTCGGCGAAGAGCCGGCGCATCAGATCGACGGCGGCGGGTGGCGCGACTTCCTCGAACGCCGCCCATCCGCGGACGGCGCCGACGTCGATGCCTTCGGCCGCGAGAGCTGGCGCTTCATCGGGCGACAGCAGGCGTAGGCGTCGCTCGATCGGGGTCCAGCTGATGCCGGCGGATGGCAGCGGATCGCGCCAGAACTGCGCGTGCATGGTGGCGATGCTGGCGAGCATCTCGTCGATGACGTCGGCGGCGAGGAGGCTGCCGTCGTCGGGGATGAGATAGGGCGCGATATCGCGCATGAGCATCGCCCAGCCCTCGCCATCGTGGGCGACGCCAAGAGATGGGACGGCGATCGACTTCGGGAGTCGGGCGATGAGGTCGGAGGCGGCGAACTGCGCCTCGCGGCCGTGCGTGTCGTCGGTCGCGCGGGCGATCCAGTCGTTGGCGCGGCCGATGCGCTTGATGAAGTAACGCTTGCCACCGCATTCGATCGTCGATAACGGGGCGCCGGAGTAGCCGTCGTGGGCGATAGGTGTTTCGACGCCGGCGATGTTCTGCTCGCGGAGGAGCGTCGTGAGATCGGCTGCGTAGGGCATCGTCAGCCCGCAACGTTCTTGAAGCGACGCAGGGCGTCGAGATGATCCTGGGGCGACGCGAGGTGGGCGTTCATCGTGTTGAAGGCAACGCGCGTCGCGCCGAGATCGCCCCACGCATGGAGCGCCGATCCCCACTGATCTTCGGGAGTGTTGAAGATGCTGATGCGGCCTTCGACGCCGACGTCTTCGGGCTTACGGCCGGCATCGCGGATGTAGCCCCGGAGGCGTTCGACGGATTCGGCGCCCTGCGGGCCGGGTTGGAACTGCGGGAACCAGCCGTCGGCGATCTTGGCGATGCGCTGGATCACGGCTTCGACGACGCCGCCCATCCATACCGGGATCGGACGCTGAACCGGCAGCGGGTTGATGCCGGCGCGATGCACCTTCTCGTAGCGGCCGTCGAAGTCGACAAGTTCATTCGTCCAGAGCTGGCGCATCAGGGCGATCTGCTCCTCGATGCGGCGGCCGCGGTTGCGGAAGTTCTCGCCGAGCGCCTCGAATTCGACGTGGTTCCAACCGATGCCGACGCCGAGCCGGAGGCGGCCGTTCGTCAGCACGTCGACGGCGGCGGCTTGTTTGGCGACGAGCGCCGTCTGCCGTTGCGGCAGGATGAGGATGCCGGTGACGAGCTCGAGCGTCGTCGTGAAGCCCGCCAGGTAGCCGAAGAGGACGAACGGCTCGTGGAACGGCGTCTGGTGCGTGTACGGCGGCCGAAAGCGGCCCTCGAAGCGATCGGGATGAGCGCCGAGGACGTGGTCGAAGACGAGAAGGTGATCGTAGCCCATCTGCTCGACGGCCTGCGCGTAGTCGCGGATGACGATCGGGTCGTTGCCGATCTCGGTCTGGGGGAAGACGACGCCGAGTTTCATATGGTTAACCTTCTCATGAGGTGCTCCCCGGGCGGCTGGAAAGCCCGCGCTACATTGGCCGTTCGCGGCGGGCTCGAACGCCCGCGCTCCATGCAGTGCTTACGTTTCGGCGGCGATCAGGGCGGCGCCGAGCGCTCCGGCGAAGCCGGGCGCGGGGATCGTCTCGACGCCGACGCCGAACAGGCCGGCCATCGCCATGATCGACGACACAAGTTTCGGATTGTTGTGGCCGAATCCGCCGGCGAGGACGATGCGCGGCAGGCGCGCCGTAAGCGCGCGCGCCGCGGCGATCTGGCCGATGCTCTCGCCGTGCAGGTTGAGGAGGCCGGCGAGGAAGTCGTCGAGCGAGCCGGCGCGGGCGGCGGCGAGGTGTGACGCTGTCAGGTCGGGGCCGATGCGGCCTATGCCGTCGGGGTAGACGTCGGCGATCATCGTATCGACGTTGCGGCGATCGCCACGCTCGGCGCCGGCGATCATTCTTTCATACGAGAGCGATGGATCGACGCGGGACGCGATGCCGGAGAACGATCCACCGCCAAGGGCGGCGCCGCCGAGATGCGTGGCGACGCCGTCGCGCACGGCCGCAAAGGCGGTGCCGGTGCCAAGCAGCGCCATGACGAATGCGCCGTCGCCAAGACGACCCTCCGTGTCGAGAAGCGCGCGCACGCCTCGCGCGGCGGCCTCGATCTCCTGCACGCGGATGACATCGCCGGAGGCGAGCGCTGCGTCGCTGAGGCGGGCGCCGGTGAGGCCGAGGCGTGTATCGCCGTGCCAGCCGTTGGCAGCGCGCGGGGCAGCGGTCTCCTGCACGGAAAAGGCGAGCTCGCCATCGATGGCGCGGGCGACTTTCGTCAGGGTCATGCCGGCGTCGATGCCAATCACGCCATGCGGCAGCAGCGTCGCGCCAAGACGTGCGTTTTCGACGACGTCCCTGTGCTGTTCGTCGCTCATGCGGCCGCTGCGCTCTCGATGAAGGCCTGCGCCACGTCGCGGCGCTGCGTCGTGAATGCGTCAGGCACGCCACTGGCGTAGGTGAGGATGACGCCGTCGATGCGGGCGGCGTTGTAGTCGTGCGCCATCTGCTTGGCGGCGGCGATGTCGTCAGGTGGCGGTGCCTGCGTCCACACCTCGAAGGGAGATGTACGGTTGTACTTCGAGCGGAGCGACGCGATCGTATCGCGCATGTTGGTGATGACTTCGAGCGGCTGGCCGACGGAGATGAAGCCGTCGGCGTAGCGGGCGGCGCGGCGCATGCCGGCGTCGTTGAGGGCGCCGACGAAGATCGGCGGGCCGCCGGCGGTCAGTGGCGAGACGATGCCGACGGCGGGGAGATCGTAGAACTTGCCACGCCAGGGTGCTTCCGGCGTCGTCCAGAGATGGCGCATCACCTGGATGTGTTCGCTGAGGCGGCCGCCGCGATCGTCGAAGCCGATGCCGGTCGCGAGGAACTCTTCGACGACCCAGCCGGCGCCGGCGCCGACGATCAGACGTCCGCCGGAGAGACGATCGAGCGTCGCCAGCTCGCGCGCCATCAGCACGGGCGGACGCAGGGCGATCTGGCTGACGCTGGTGCCGATGCGGACACGCTCCGTCGCCGCGGCGACAAAGGCGAGGCCGATCCAGGGATCAATCGTCGGCTCGTAGGCGTGTGGCTTGTCGAGCGGGATGACGACGCGCTCGCTCAGCCAGACCGAGTCGAAGCCTGCGCGTTCGGCTTCTTGCGCGGCGGGCGCCACGCTGGCATCGAGCGCCGGACCGATCTTGACGCCGACCTTCATGCTGCCTCTTCTTGCATCGTGCGGATATTGTGGATCGCGCGGGCGTGGGCGTCGAACGGAAGCAAAGTCGCGAGAGTGATGCGCACGGGCGCGACGCTCTCTCGCTGCGAGATCGTACACTGTGGAGACGTGCCGCCGACCTAACCCCCAGCCCTTCCCGGTGCGGGAAGGGGAGCGCGATGGTGGCGACCTCACGCGCGAGTGTGGGGAGGGGAGCACGATTTGATGGACGACCACCCGCGGGTGCGGCGAAGGAGGAGTAGTGCGATGCCCCGAGCGATCTGGAAGGGAGCGGTGAGCTTCGGGATGGTGTCGATCCCGATCAAGCTGTTCACGGCGACGGATGAGAAGGATGTCTCGTTCAACCTGCTGCACAAGAAGGACGGCGTCCGGATCAAGCAGCAGCGCTACTGTCCCGAGGACGACGCGGTCATCGAGTGGAACGACGTGGCGCGCGGCTACGAGATCGGGCCGGACGAGTACGTGATCATGGAGCCGGAGGACTTCGACAAAGTCCCGGTGGATACGACGCACACGATTGAGATCACGGACTTCGTGCCGGCGGATCAGATCGACCCGATTTACTATCAGAAGACGTATTATCTCGAACCGGACAAGATCGGCGGCAAGCCGTTTGCGCTGCTTCGCGAGGTGCTGAAGGACTCGAAGCTGATCGCGCTGGCGAAGGTGACGCTCCGACAGAAGGAGCAGCTGTGCACGCTGCGCGTCTACGAGAACACGATCGCGATGGAGACGATGTTTTACGCCGACGAGATTCGCGGTACCGAAGACATCGAAGTGCCGGAGGACATCAACGTCGGCGAGAAAGAGTTGAAGATGGCGAAGTCGCTCGTCGACATGCTGACGGGCGAGTTCGAGCCGGAGAAGTATCACGACAACTACCGTGAGGCGTTGCTGGAGCTGATCGAGCGCAAGTCTGAGGGCCAGGAGATCAAGCGGCCGGCGCCGACGACGGGCAAGATTACGGATCTCATGGAGGCGCTACGCGCCAGCGTCGAAGCGGCGAAGAAAGAGAAGTCGACGGGCGGACGGATGACGCCCGCAGAGACTGAGGAAGCGGAAGAAGAGCGGCCGGCACGGACTGCCCGTCGCAGGAAGGCTGGATGACGCCTCCTCCGCTCGATGACGTAACCACGAACGTCGACGATCACGCAACGGCTGCGCCGCCGTCGGGAGCCCGCATGCCCGAGGCCTTAGCGCCGATGCTCGCGAGCACGGCGCCGGAGCCGTTCGACTCGGCGGAGTACATCTTCGAGCTGATGTGGGGCGGGCTGCGGGCGATGGCGTATGTGCACGACGGCGAGGTTCGTCTGCGCGCGCGCAACGGCCGCGATTTGACGCGCTACTTCCCGGAACTGCTATGCATCCCCGACCGGCTGAAGGCGCGCGATGCGATCCTCGATGGCGAGATCGTGGCGATCGACGCGGAGGGGCACCCGTCGTTCGACATGCTGCGGCCGCGGTTGCAGATGATGTCGTCGGCGGTTGGGCCCGATCGCGAGCAGATCGCCGAGTTGCCAGTGCAGTTCAAGCTCAAGCGCGTCACCGGGCAGATCGTCTTCCAGGCGTTCGACATCCTCTGGCTCGACGATCGATCGCTGATCGAGCGGCCGCTCTGGCAGCGGAAGAACCGCCTGCACGAAGCGGTGCAATCCGGCGCCGAGTTCGCGGCCGTGGATTTCGTCGACGATGAGGGGGTGGCGTTTTTCGAGGCGGTGCTCCAACGTCGACTCGAGGGCATCGTCGCCAAGCAGAAAGCGAGCGTGTACACGCCGGGGCGTCGCGCGAAGAGTTGGGTGGAGATTCGGGCGCTGCAGAGCGGCGACTTCGTGATCGGCGGGTACGCGTTCGGCGGCGCGCGGCGGAAGGGCGAGCCGTTCGGGCAGCTGCTGCTCGGCGGCTACGACGAGGGGCGGTTCGAGTACGTCGGCAGCGTCAGCGGTGGGCTGGCGGATGCGGAGGCGAAGACGCTGATCGCGCACCTGGAGCCGCTCGTCGTGAAGGAGCCCGTGTTTCATGATCCGCCGCCGGTGGCGCGGCTGATCTACTGGACGCAGCCGGAGATCGCCTGCCGTGTGCGGTTCAGCGAGTGGACGCGCGAGGGGCACCTGCGCTTCCCGATTTTCAGCGCGCTGCGCCCGGATCTTGCGGCCGGCGACTGCGTGCTGGAGTAGCCGACGGGGGCGAGCGTATCAGTCGTCGGACGCGGAACGCTTCGTGTTGTCGATGATCTCGGGGACGCCGTCGCGGCGGGCGCGGGCGCGATCTTTCGATTCGACGTTGCGGCGATCAGCGATGATCTCGAGCTCGCCTTTTGATTTCTGGCGTTTCGGTTGCGGCTTATTGATCTCGGGATGCTCGTTCATGCGGGCGCTACCGGTCACGGGCCGCTTCACTTCTTGACCGAGATGCCAGTACGTGCCGCGATCGGGGATCGAGCGCGGGTAGCCTTCGCGCATGGTGAACGCGGAGAACGACGTGGGTGGGATGCGTTCGGCTTTCTTCGCGCAGACGGGACAGGGGGCCGCAACCGATGCCGTGGTCACTTTGCCCATCGCCTCGAAGACGCCGTCGCAGGACTTGCAGAAATACTCGTACAGGGGCATCGTTCGGTCACCTTACTTCTTCGTACGTGCGGATCGTCGTCTTGCCGTCGCCGCGGTCCGGGAGCGGTATGCGCCGGCCGAGGCGCGGTCGCCGCACCGTATCGATGAATGCGGCTGAGCGCACGTCGCGCTCGAGCACCCATCGCACGTATTCGAGCATCGCCCGCTCGAGTTCAGACGCGAGATCGGGCGCGATGGTGACGCGGGCGACATCGGCGAAGGTCCCCTGCAGGAGCAGTCGTAGCATCTTGAGAGCGTTGACGGAGATCGGGCGCGCGGATGCGAGCTCGCGGCTGCACGGCGGGCAGGCGACGCCGCCGGCGGCGGCCGACCAGTAGTTGGTGACGGCGGCGAGGCGCTTCCGACAGACGACGCACTCGTCGACTTCAGGACGGTAGCCCATTATGTCGAGTATCGCCATCTCGAAGAAGCGCACCGGCACGTCGAGATCCGCCCGCTCGCAGAGGCGGCGTAGCGTCTCGAGCAGCAGATGGTAAAGCTCGATGTGGGGTTCGCGCGGCTCGGTGAACTTGTCGAGGAGTTCGCAAACGTAGAGCGCGCGGCTGAGGCGGTCGAGGTCTGCGCGGAGGACCTGAAACGGCTCGATAGTTTCGACCTGCGTGACGATATCGAGCGACTTGCCCTGCGCGAGCTGAAACGACGCCTGGGTGAGGGGCTCGACGTGGCCGGCGAGGCGGCTGCGCGACTTGCGGACGCCCTTGGCGACGACATCGACCTTACCGATCGCGGCGGTGTAGAGCGTGACGATCTTGTCGGCGTCGCCGAGCTTGCGCTGGCGCAGCACGATCGCCGGGGTGGAGTAGACGCGGGGGCGAGGCATGGGGGTAGTTTACCTGCTGGAAGGTTTGTCGTTAACGCTCAATATCGATCCGCGTTGGCGTCGTCGTGGGGGGTGAGGATTTCGGTGGGGGCGATGGGTCGCGATGGGCGATCGATTAGGGGGAGGGAGAGGAGTTCGGCGAGGTCGTGGATGGTGTAGTCGGCGTCGGGGCAGGGGTTGAGGTCGTAGCGGCCGTTGAGCTTCCATACGGTGTGCATGCCCATCAACTTGGCGCCGGACATGTCACCGATCGCGTCGTCGCCTACCATCACCGCCTCGGACGCGCGCACACCGAGCTTCGACAGCACCAGGTCGAATGTCGACGGATGGGGCTTGATGTAGCCGGTATCGCCGGAGCAGACGACGGCATCGATGTACTGTGCGAGGCCGTAGTCGACGAGATCAGGCATGAGCATGTCGCCGGTGAACGGGCGGGTCGTGTTGATGCCGACGAGGTAGCCGAGGGCCTTCAACTCGCGCAGCACGTCGAGCGAGTCCGGGTAGAGTTGCCAACCGAACTCGCGTACGGGCAGGTACGATGCGAGCCACCACGCTTCCGCCTGCACCTGCGTGAGCTCGATGTCGCGAACCGCGAGAGCGCCGCGTATGAGGAACGGCAGGCTCGTATCCCGGAGGCTGCCACGGTCGCGCTCGCGACGATCGGCTTCGAACCAGGCATCCCAGATGTCCTGCACGACGACTTCGAGCGGATCCGGCAGCGCGATGGCCCACTCGGCCACGAGCGGCGCGACCGCGGCCGCCTCGAGCGCGAAGATGCGATCGAGATCGGGGCTTACCGCCTCGAACCAGAGCGTGTTGCCGACATCGAAGACGACGGCGCGGATCGGGCCGGTCATCGCTCGCGCTCGCATTCCCCGCTCGCGGCGGCGTGCCCAATCGGAGGATTGTCGCACGGTACTCTCTCCGGTACGGTACTTGTACGCGCAACCATCTCGTTGCGTCGCAGACACGCACGACTGAAGGAGTCAGATATGGCCACGAAGCTGAACGAGAAGCAGATCAAGTTCCTCACGGACAAGAACTTCGCACACATCGGCACGATCAACAAGGACGGCTCGCCGCAGGTCTCGCCCGTCTGGGTTGAATACGACGGCAAGAACGTCGTGATCAACAGCGAGGACAATCGGCTGAAAGTGCGGAATCTCAAGCGCGACGCGCGCATTTCAGTCAGTGTGCAGGACGCGCAGAACCCGTACACGTACATCGAGATCCGCGGCAAGGTCGTCGAGATCACGCCGAACGGCGGCGACGAAGGCATCGACCGGCTCGCGAAGAAGTACATGGGCGTCGACAAGTACCCGATGAACAAGCCGGGCGACGTGAGGGTGCAGATCAAGATCGAGCCGGAGCATGTGACTGGGCAGGGGTAGCGGTTGGCTGTTGGTCTGTTGGCTATTTGCGGTTGAAGCGGGCAGTGAGACTCAGTTGGATAGGCGCCGTAGCCAACTCGCCTACGCCGCGGCGGTGGGCGATGCGGTGCGCTTGGCTTGGTCTTCTACGACCATCCGCGCGACTTCTTCGCCCATTTTGATGCTGTAGTTCTGGCCGCGGTCTTCGGGGTAGATCTGCGTCATCGTCTCGAGATAGAGGCCGTCGACCGGCGTACGGTGGTCGGGTTTGTGGGCGCTGTAGTCCATGCGGATGATTGGCTGCGCGTACGGCGCTTTGAACAGCCAGCGCTCGTTCACCCAGTCGGACGAGAACGACGGATTGATGCGCTTGAGCGCGGGCTCGAAGATCTGCCACAGCTGATCCTCGTTCATGCCGAAGTACTCGTGATCCTGCGATACGTAGTTCGAGATGTAGAGGATGTGGTTGCCGCCGTAGTTCTCCGGCCCGATGAAGTTCGTGTGCTCGACGAGCGCCAGGAACGGCATCGTGCGGTCGCCGATGTTCATCCAGTAGATCGGTGAGAGCGACTGCTTCATCGTCACGATCATGCAGACGGCGCCCTGCCACTGCACGTGATCGAGCTTTGCGACGTAATCGTCCGTGATCGCCGGCGCCATCTTCTTGAAGAGCAGCGACGGCACAGCCGCGACGACGGCGTCCGCCTCGACGCGCGTGCCGTCGGCAAGCACGATGCCGTCGGCGCGATTGTTCGTTGCGGTGATGCGCTCGACCGCGGCGCCGGTGTGGATATCGACGCCGCCTTCGCGCATGCGGCGCTCCATCTCGTCGATGTAGACGGCGAAACTGCCCTTGAGGTAGCCGAGCTTCTCCTTGCCACCTTCGCGCGACGCGAAGCGCAGATGAATCTTGCTCCACAACCACGCCATGGCGACCTGATCCGATGCGTCGCCGTATTTGCCTTCCAGCATCGGCCCCCACATCTTCTCGTAGACCTTCTTCGAGACGTTCTTCTCGATCCAGTCCTTGCAGGTGATGCGCTC
>JBBQVO010000065.1:0-15907 GCA_038211505.1 Dehalococcoidia bacterium
GATCTTCGGCGGCCTCGGCCAGACGCTGACCATCCGCCACGACACCACCGGCCGTAACTCCTTCATCCCCGGCATCCTCCTCGCCGCCCACGAGGTCATGCACCGCCAGGACCTCGTCATCGGCCTCGACGCACTCGTCGGGTTGGTGTAAACACCGAATAACCGACGAGTTCTCTCGGCCCGACGAGTTACGTCGGTTCCGCGAGCGCACGCGCCCACTCCGGGATGCCCGCGTCCGGCACGGCGTCGTAGTTTGGGAAGTAGGGCTTGATGTCGAGTACCGGCGTGCCGTCGATCGCGTCGAGACCCTGCACGCGCAGGATGTTCTGACGCCGCCGCATCAATGGCACGACCGATACGCCAATCGGGCTCGGCCGCACCTGACTGCGCGTCGCCAGCACGCCCTGCTCCGGAATGCGGGCGTCGCCGCGCGGGCGCACGCGCTCGCGCCGCTCCGACTCCGGTACCTGATCGAACGCGAAGATGACGATGATGTGCGAGTAGCCGTCGATTCCGTCGAGCGACGACGTGAGCTCTTCGCGCAGGATGATGTCCGAGCGCACGTCCGCCCAGCCGTCGGTGCGCGACTGTCGCACGGCGTTCCGGACGACGCCGATCGGCCGCACCATCACCGGCTCGCGCGGCACCGGCGTCCGGCCGATGCCGAAGCGATGCGAAAACCAGTCGAGGAACTTGAGCCAGAGTGCGCGCATAAACGGAGATTATCCGCGAGCGGCAACTTGTGACAGCCGCAGCGACGGATCAGCCAGGCGCCGCCTGGCGGCTTAGCCCCGCGCCGGCGCCGACGGCTCGCCGACGACGATCCGCAGATTCTCCGCCGCCGGCATGCCCAGCGTGACATCGCGGCCGCCGATCGAGACCGTGATCGTCGAGTTGTAACCCGCGACCTCGATCACCTTCAGCCGTGCGCCCGGCACGAAGCCGTTGCGCTGATAGAACGTCATTAAGTCGTGATCCTCTTCCGCTGGCTCGTTGATGCCGTCGATGACGCGCTCGTCGCCCGCCGCGGCCGTCGCCAGCGGCCGCGTCGCCGGCCGCGTCGCCGGATCGATGCCCGGAAACGGGTTGCCGTGCGGGCACGTCGTCGGGTTGCCCAGCACCGCCATGATTCGCGCCTCGACGCGCGGCGTGATTGTATGCTCGATCAGATGCGCCTCTTCGTGCGCATCCGCCCAATCGAGCCCGAGAATGTCGACCAACAGCCGCTCCGTCAGCAGGTGCCGGCGCTTGATCGATTCCGCCGCCTCCAGCCCGTCGGCCGACAGCGTGATCACCTTCGCGTCGTCGATCGCAACCAACCGGTCGCGCTCCATCCGGTGCACCGTCTTCCACACCGTCGGCGCCGATACGCCCATCCGCTCCGTGAGACGGGCGACGATGATCACCCGCTCCGCCAGCGTCAAGTCGTAGATCTCCATCAAATAATCTTCGATGGTGGACGATGGCCGGTGTGACATCGAGTCTCTCTCAGATTCGGATAGTGCGACGAGCGACGTTTTGGCGAGTATAGCCGACCTTTGCACAGGATCGGGTCTCCCGGCATCGGAATTAGCCTTGACTATAGATTTAACGTACCATGGGGTAAGAATCGTTCGCCGCAACCAACATATCCGCTTGCGGATGTAGTCCGAGGAGCCGCAGCACCGACATGAGTGAGCCGCACATCCTCCTCCTCGGTTTCATCGCCGGTGTGACGATCCTCCTCGGCCTGCCACTCGGGCGGCTGCACAGTCCGTCGCCGCGGCTCCGTCAATTCCTCAACGCGCTCGCCGTCGGCATCCTCGCGTTCCTGCTCTGGGACGTGCTGGCGCACGCCTGGCAGCCGATCGATGCATCGCTCGCCGCGTTTCACAGCGATACCGGCGGCCTCGGCCCCGTCTTCGGATACGGCTCGTTGTTCATCGGCGGTCTCGCTCTCGGGCTGCTCAGCCTCGCCTACTACGAGCGCTGGCTCGACAGCAAGGGCCGCCCGCGATCGTTCGGCCCCGGCGCGATGACTACCGGGGAACTCGCCGCTCGCCGTGCCGGCCTCTCGTCGTGGTCGGCCGCCCGTCGTCTCGCCCTGCTGATCGCCGTCGGCATCGGTCTCCACAATTTCGGCGAGGGGTTGGCGATCGGCGGCAGCGCCGCGAACGGCGAGATCAGCCTCGCGACCGTGCTCGTCATCGGCTTCGCGCTCCACAACGCCACCGAAGGATTCGGCATCGTCGCCCCGCTCGCCGCCGACGACGATCGACCGAGCTGGGGCTTCTTGCTCCTCATGGGCGTGATCGGTGGCGCCCCGACGTTTCTCGGCACGCTCGTCGGCAGTCAGTTCACGAACGAAGCGATGAGCGTCATCTTCCTGACGCTCGCCGCCGGATCGATCTTCTACGTGATCGTGCAGCTGCTCGGAGTCGCGCTGCGATCCGGGCGCAACGAGCTCTTGTATTGGGGCCTGCTCGCCGGGCTCGCGGCCGGCTTCATCACCGATATGGTCGTGACGGCCGGCGGCGCCTGACAGCTCGACGCGACGATCGACTCACAACGGCCGCCGCCAGCCATCACTCCTCCCACTGCGCGAAGTAGACTAAGCAGCAGATGAACCGGCCGTTGCTCCTCATCGCCACCAGCGCACTGCTCGCACTCGCCGCGGCCTGCGGTGGCGGGAGCACCTCCTATTCGAACTCCGCCGCCACCAGCACGCCAGAAACCCGCGGCACAGCGCCCACGACGGCGGCCGCGACTTCACCCCCGACCGCGCCCGTCGTCGCCCACGCCCGGACCACCGTCGACCAGTTGCAGCAGGCGACGCTCTCCGCCGCCCAGCCCGACATCGCCGTCGCCATCACCCTCGCCGATTACACCGTGACCGCGGACAAACAATCGGTGAAAGCGGGCACGATCCGCTTCATCGCGACGAACGTCAGTGTCGATCACATCCACGAGCTCGTCGTCTTGAAGATCAACCCCGACGGCTCCTTCGACAACCAGGGCGAGATTCGGGCGATCGCCTCGCAGCAAGGTGGCGCTGTCACGCTGCACCTGCAGCCCGGCGGCTACCAACTTGCCTGCCTGATCACCGCCGGCCAGTCCGGCAGCGCCGTCGATCACTACCAGCAAGGAATGCACACCGACTTCAAAGTCGAATAGCGTTCCTCGGCTGCGCCCGAATGACCGTAGCCTGCGTTCCGCTCTCCGCTCTCCGCTCTCCGCTCTCCGCTCTCCGCTATCCGCTATCCGCTAACCTACACCCATGCTGCTGTCTCGAGAAGAACTCGCGGGCCGCGCGCCCGGACGCCTCTCGGCGATTACGCTTGGCGTGTTCGACGGCGTGCATCTCGGGCATCGATTTCTGATCGATGAGTTGCGGCGACGGGCGAAAACACGCGGGCTGGCAAGCGGCATCGTGACGCTGCACCCGTCGCCGATTCAGGTGCTCCGGCCGGATGTGCGCGTGGCATACCTGACGAGCCTCGAAGAGCGCGTCGAGCTGCTGCGTGCGACGGGTGTCGACTTCGTCGCGCCGCTGACGTTCACGTCGGAAGTGGCGGAACTGCCCGCGTTCGAGTTCATGGAAATGCTGCACGGCGCGCTCGATATGCGGTTCCTGCTGATGGGCCCGGACAACGCCTTCGGCCGCGGCCGCGAGGGCACGCCCGCCCGCGTCGGAGAGATCGCCGACGAGCTCGGGTTTGAGATGGAGGTGTTGCCCGCGCCTCTCGACGGCGAGAGTGGCCGCGTCAGCGCGACGGCTATCCGGCACGCGCTCGCCACGGGCGACGTCGAAGCTGCGGCGGGACTGCTCGGCCGGCCGTATGCGCTGCGCGGACCCGTCGTCCGCGGCAACGAGCGCGGCCGCACCATAGGCTTCCCGACGGCGAACATGGCCGTCACGCCTGATCGCGCCATGCCGGCGTTCGGCGTGTACGTGACGCGATCGCACGTCGGCGGCCGCTCGTATCAGTCGGCGACGAACATCGGAGTCAATCCGACATTCAACGACGAGCGCGCGTCCGTCGAGACGTACCTGCTCGACTTCGAGGGCGACCTCTACGGCCGCGAGCTCCGCGTCGAGCTCCTGCATCGGCTGCGCGGCGAGATCAAGTTCGACGCGATCGATGCGCTGATCGCTGCCATCGCCGCCGACGTCGATGCGACGCGGGCATACTTCGCCGCCGGTGGCGGATAGCCGTTAGTCGTTGGTCGTTGGGGTTCGACAGAGGGCTTGTTCGAATGACGATTTGGGGATGCGGCTTCGGCCCCGTCCGCGGGGCAGGCCATCGTCGATTGAGGACGTAGGGACGCGGCTTTAGCCCCGTCCGCCGCGCGGACGGAGCTGAAGCTACGTCCCTACGTCCTCATTTCGCGCTACACGATTCACACCGAACTCCTGACCTACGAACTACGAACTACGAACTTCACCTGCTATAACTGCCCTGTTCCGGGTGGCGCTAGCACAGGAGGCAACGGTGGTCGCGGCTATCGATATCATCGACGAGATTCAGGCGTTGATCGACGAACGCAGCCTGCTCAAGCATCCGTTCTACCAGGCGTGGCAGAAAGGCGAGCTGACGCAACAGCACCTGCGCGGCTACGCCAGCCAGTACTACCCCCACGTGCTTGCGTTCCCCCAGTACGTCAGCGCCGCGCACGCGATCTGCCCCGACCAGGGTGAACGCCAGGAGCTGCTGGAGAATCTGATCGAAGAAGAGCGCGGCGACGAGAATCATCCCGAACTCTGGCTGCGATTCGCGGAGGGTGTCGGCGCGACGCGCGACCGCATCGAAGCCGCGCAACCGCTGCCGGAGACGGACGCGCTCGTCGCGACATTCCGCGACGCAACGATGCGGCGTTCGTTCGCTGAGGCGTGCGCGGCGCTGTACGTGTATGAGTCGCAGGTGCCGGAAGTCGCGAAGACGAAGATCGCCGGCCTCAAGCAGTTCTACGGCATCGACGACGAACGCTCCTTGCAGTTCTTCGAAGTGCACATCGGCGCCGACGAGATACACTCGGCGGTCGGCGCGGCGATGGTGCGGCGTCACGTTGATGACGAAGCATCACGCACGGCGGTGCTGGCGACGGCGCGGGAGTGCGCCGACGCCCTGTGGGGCTTCCTCGACGGCTGTCACCGTGAGTACGTCGCAGCGTGAACGTGCATACGAGATACGTCTTCGACGCTAGCGTGGCGGCATGACGCTCGATCTGACGTTCATCGGCACGGGCAACGCTTTTGCGCCGACGCGCTATTGGAGCTCGTTTCTCGCCAACAACACGTATCTCTTCGATGCGCCTCCGACGCTGCTCGCGCACCTGAAGCGCTTGAAGAAGGCGCCGAACGACATCGAAGCGGTCTTCATCAGCCACTTCCACGGCGACCATTACTTCGGGCTGCCGTTTCTGTTTCTCGAATTCGCCGAACTGGCGCCGCGTACGAAGGACCTGACGATCGTCGGCCCGCCCGGCATCGCCAAGCGCGTCGAATCGCTGACGAACCTCGCGTTCTCGAACGTGTTCCGCAAACGCGACCGCGGCTACGAGCTGCGGTTCATCGAGGCGCACGACGGCAAGGGCGCCGAGATCGCCGGTTGCGGCTTCCTCGCCCGCAAAGTGAAGCACGTCGATGATCTCGATTGCTTCGCGTATCGCGTCGAGACGCCGCATGGCACGATCGCTTACTCCGGCGACACGACGATGTGCGATGCGCTCGTGCCCATCGCCGACGGCGCCGATGTCTTCGTTTGCGAGTGCTCGTGCTGGGGCGACAACTGCGGCCCGCACCTGACGCCAAAGAACATCCTCGAGCTGCGCGACAAGATCGCGCCGGCGACGAAGTTCGTGCTGACGCACATCGGCGCCGGCGAAGCGCCCGCGACGATCACCGAGCGCGGCATCCTCATCGCCGATGATCTGAAGACGATCTCGTTCTAGCCCGACGGACGATCCACTAAGAGCACGAAGAGCACAAAGGCTTGGACGGGAACGCCGATGATCGGTGTCGCGATCGGTGATCGCCAGGAAGCCAAACTTTCTCAAATCAGCCGACGATCGGCGGCTGCCCAACCCAACCTTGGTGCTCTTCGTGCTCTTAGTGGATCGTGATCCGCCGTCAGTGGGCGTCGGGGCGGCGGCCTTTGTCGATGCAGTAGAAGAGGCCGACGGACTTCGCCGTGTACATCGAGTACCGGTTGTCGAAGACGAAGGTGTAGTCGCCGCGCAGTTTCACGGGAAACACGAAGTCGAAGTTGGCCGCCTTCGGTGAGGCGAACATGTCGAGGCCCTGCGCGTCAACGATGCGCATGAGAATGTCGACGTTGCCGAGGCCTCCCTCGACGCCGAACGTGCCGCGCACGATCCAGTTCTCATCGAGCGAGACCTTCTCGCTGTGCTCGCCGCGCGCCTTCACCGGGAAGTCGACGTTCGTGCACTCCTCCGGGTGGCCGTTCGAGACCGCGCCGGCGTTCGCCGGCGTGCCGAGCGATCCCGGGTGGTAGTTGTTGAGCGCGATCCAGCCGCCGACGATGCCGCCGGCGAGCAACACAAACACCAAGATGCCCGCAACGAACGTCTTCACGCCGACCCCTCTGGAGTAGCATCGGCGGCGCGGCGGCGTTCTGGCGGGTGTGGGCGTGGGTCTTTGTCTGGAAGAGGGCGGCGGCAGGCGGCGCTACAGCGCGTATTCGCGGATCGCCCAGGCGACGCCGTCGTCGAGGTTGCTGGGGCCGACGACATCGGCCTGCGCTTTCACGTCGGCGGGGGCGTTGCCCATCGCCATGCCGATGCCGGCAGCGGACATCATCTCAAGGTCGGGCGCGGCATCGCCGATCGCCATCGCGCGCTGGATCGGCACACCAACATGCTCGCAGACGATGCGGAGCGCGCGGCCCTTGTCAGCGGCGGCGTGGACGATGTTCAGATACGGCGGGAACGTCTCGCTGACGCCGTAGGCAAGGTTGAGGACGCCGGCGTAGCGGTCGACGACACGCGCGCGAAATCCATCGACCGCGTCCTGCCCAAAGAAGAGAAACGCCTCGACGCCATCGCCGACATGATCGGACAGCCGTTTCGTCCGCACCATGCCCCGCGGCAGTTTCGCCGGGTCAATATCGAGGCGGCGCGTCAGCATGTGCGTGACATCGTTGACGGTCGCCATCGATTCATACTGGCCCTCGTCGGCGATCGCGGCAATCTCGATCGCCGCGGACGCGGGCACGTCGAGCTGCAACAGGCGGCCGTCGTCGATCGGGCTGCGGATCATCGCGCCGTTGTGGCAGATGATCGGCGACGTGACGCCTAGCATGTCTGCCGTGCGCTTCGCCAAGAGGTACCAGCGCGATGTCGCGAAGACGATGTGCACGCCGGCAGCGATCGCCTCACGCACGGCGGCGGCGTTCGCCTCGCTGACGGTGTTGGCGCGCGTCAGCAGCGTGCCGTCGAGATCGAGCGCGATGAGTTGGACCTTCGCACGGTCGTTCACTCGGCGGCGCGCTGTAACGCGGGCGCGGCCGGTTTCGGCGGGAATCCAATGCGCGAGACTTGCATGCTGACGAAGCGGCCGCCACCCATGATGATGTGATCGTTGAACTCGATGTCCATCAGCTTCGCCGCGGCCGCTACCTGCTGCGTCATCGCGACATCCGCGCTCGACGGCGTCGGGTCGCCGGACGGATGATTGTGCACGAGTACGAAGGCGTGCGCCTTGACTCGAATCGCCTCGCTCAACAGCTCGCTGATCCGCACATGGATCGTGTGTACGCTGCCCTGATAGACGGTGACACAGCTGATCATCCGCATCCGGGTGTCGAGCAGGACCACGCGCAGTTGCTCCTGTTCGAGCATGCTCATGTCAGCGAGCATGAGGTCGGCGATGTCATCCGGATTCTTCATGAGACGCCGTTCGTTGCCCTGCTCCTTCTGGATGCGCACCGCCAGCTCGAGCGCCGCCTTGATCTGCGAGACCTTCGCCGGCCCGAGGCCACTCACGGAACAGAGCTCCGCAAACGAGGCGTGATAGATGCCGAGCAGCCCATCGAACTTCGCGACGAGCCCTTGAGCCTGCGTCAGCGCGCTCTCCTTCGATGATCCGGTGCGGAGGAGGATCGCCAACAGTTCGGCGACGGACAGCGATGATGCGCCGTTCATGGGGCGGAGATCACGCATTTCATCGAGGCCGAAGTGGGCACGACATCGCAGCCGGGACGCGCGCAGATCGAACCTCGTGACGGCAGCCGGCGGAGGCGCGTTCGTGCGAAGTTGAGGGTGCGCGCGTGATATAGTCGCCGTGACGAGAATGGTTCAGGAGGTACGAGCATGCTGACGACAACACCACCGGTGCACGCCGAGGTCGGCGCGGAGTAGCGTCCAGCGGATACCTCATCCGCCGACACGATCCATCCGCTCGACATCGGGTGCGCTCCTTCCCGGCTGTCGATTTTTCGTATCGCGCTGCCGCGCCGTTCGCGGCGAGGGTGCGCGCTGGTTGTGCTACCTCAAGGAGCGTTTCCGTTTTGTCTACTTTCTTCTCCGAAGGAACCGCGGTCCCCGAACCCGTCACACGTCTCGCTGAGTTGATGTCGTCGTATCCTCGGCCGTGGTCGCTTTGCGGCGGCTGGGCGGTCGATGCCTGGATCGGGCGCATCACGCGCGACCACGGTGACGTCGACCTGTCGGTGTTCGACGCCGATCACCGGGAGCTCTCGGATCATCTCGCAGGCTGGCAGATGATCGCGCACACCTCCGCCGTTGACGATGACTCGACCGCGCTGTGGGACAACCGCCGGCTCCCCGTGCCCTCGCACATCCACGCCCGATCGCCCACCGACGCCGGGCCGCTGCCGGCCGATGGAGTCTGCGAGGTGGCGTTGGGTTGGTGGCTCGATATCCAGATCGATGCGAGCGACGGCGACGAGTGCGTTCTGAAGCGGGAGCCGCGCGTCGCCCTGTCGAGTGCGGATGCGATCCGCACGACTTCGTGGGGTGTGCCGGCGGCGGCGCCTGAGGTGTTGCTGTTCTTCAAGGCGGCGCTGCCGCGGCGGCGGGACTGGCGCGATTTCGTCGCCCTGCTCCCGCGACTCGAAGCGAAGCAGAGCGCGTGGCTACGGGACGCGATTGCACTCGCGTATCCGGGGCATCCGTGGGTCGACGCGTTGGATTGGGCGCGTTCGCGCGCGGTTTAGGGTTACGACCGCGTGTGAAAGAAAGGGCCGCTCGGAGTCGAGCGGCCCTTTTCGCTACGAAGCAACGTTGCGTTGCGTACGGCGGCTACACCTTCTCCAGCACCTGGAGCGTGCAAGCCGAGCCGAGGCCGATGACGTGGGCCATGCCGACCTTCGCGCCTTCGACCTGGCGGTTGCCGGCCTCGCCGCGCAGGTGCCAGACGACTTCGCAGACGTTAGCGACGCCCGTGGCGCCGAGCGGGTGGCCCTTCGACAGCAGGCCGCCGCTCGCGTTGACGGGGATCTTGCCACCGACCGTCGTTGCGCCTTCGTCGATCATGCGGCCGGCCTCGCCCTCTTTGCAGATGCCGAGGTTCTCGTAATGCAGCAGCTCCGCCGTCGCAAAGCAGTCGTGCAGCTCGATCAGGTCGAGGTCCTCCGGCCCGATGCCGGCCTTCTCGTACGCTTCCTTCGCCGCGTTGCGCGTCAGGGTGTTGATGTCGGGCATGATCAGGTCGCGCTGCGTCCACGGGTCGGACGTCAGCACGGATGCCGCGACGCGGATCGGCTTCGTCGTGTACTGGCGCGCCTTCTCCATCGAGCAGACGACCGCCGCCGCGGCGCCATCGCCCGTCGGGCAGCACATGTAGAGCGTGTTCGGCCACGAGACGACTCGCGCGTTCAACACTTCCTCGAGCCCGACTTCCGTCTGGTACTGCGAGTACGGGTTGTGCATCGAGTGCTTGTGGTTCTTGACGGAGACCTTCGCGAAGTGCTCCTGCGTCGTGCCGTACTTGCGCATGTGCTCGACGCCGGCCATCCCGAACACGGCCGGCATGAGGCCGGAGCCGAGGACGCCTTCCGTGCTGTAGGCCGGGTCGCCGCCGGCGCCGCCGCCGCCGAGCAGCCCCATCTTGCCCATCTGCTCGGAGCCGATCGCCATCGCCATGTCGTAGGCGCCCGACGCCACGGCGAAGTACGCCTCGCGGAAGGCCGTCGAGCCGGTGGCGCAGGCGTTGGCGACGTTGATCACGGGCACGCCGGTCTGACCGATGATCTGCATGATCCGCTGGCCAACCATCGCGTTCGATTGATAGAGATTGCCGCTGGCGACGAGTTCGATGTCCTTCATGTCGACGCCGCCATCCTTCAGGGCGAGCAGCGCCGCCTGCGCCGCCAGCTCCGGCACCGTCTTCTCCGGGTAGCGTCCAAACTTGATCATCCCGACGCCGATTACTGCTACGTCTCGCATGGTTCCCTCTCCTGATCCGCCGGATTCTTCATGAGTCCGGCGTCTACGAGGACAGGTCTTAAGACCTGTCCATACCGTGAAATCGCGCCGCCGATGCTTAAAATCGCCAGCGCGCGCATCTTGGGCCGGCGGATCAGGCCGGATTGAAGCTGAAGGAGATCACGTCGTTGCCCTCGCGGTCGGTGCGGATCTTCTCCGTCACCATGCGCACGGGCATGCCGAACTTGAGGTTCTTCGGATCAGGCTCGACGCCGCCGATGTTGCAGCGGACGCTGACGCCCTCCGGCAGGTCGACGATCGCCGCGATGTACGGCGTCGGCACACCGGGCGCCGACTGGTGCACGATCGAGAAGACGTGCAGCTCGCCACGATCGCTGAGCTTGACGTCTTCCATGGCATCGGTCGAGAAGCATTTGCTGCAGGCCATGCGCGTGCCGAGGTAGGTCGCGCTGCAATTCTTGCAGCGGCTGCCTTGCAGGTACGGTTTCTCCGACTTGTCGCCGGGGATCTTGAGGAAGGGGACAATCGGTCGTTGGGTCGGTTCTGCTGCGGCTGGCGCTTCTGGCATTGCGGCCTCCTGATGAACACGTGCCGCGTGCAGAATGAGATGAGATGCCGTGCCGGACGCTGGTCGGGCGCCCACAGATGTTTGCATCCACGTGCTGCACGGCCTTCCCGGATCGCCGCACCTGAAGCGCAGTCGGCCGGAGAGGCGATCGCCATTATCTGCCTGCAATCGATCGCAGTCAAGCTCTTGATGTTCACCCCAGACGCGCAGAGACTACAGTTTTCCTGAATTGGAGTCGGGCCCCGCCGGCGATTCCGCAACACTCGGCACCGAACGGCCGGAGGTAGTCCATCATAGACCCGGCCCGATCACGATCCCCATAAATCTCTGTGTCTCTGTGCCTCTGTGGTTAACTGCCGGCGGGCCAGCCGTAGCGCGCGGCCAACTGCGGGATGTCGAGCGTTGGCGCGTGGCGGATCAGGCCCATCGCGTGGCCGAGCTCGTGGATGATCAGGCGCTCGCGGCGCGCTTCGATGTCCGTGCCCTGCGGGATGATGTCGTTGAGATAGATGATCGCCGTTGCGATCTCGCCGTCGCAATTCAGCGGTAGCGTCGACGGCGGGAAGTTGCAGGCCAGACCCTGATCGTCGTACACCGTGGCGAAGCCGCCGGCACCGATCGGGAACACGTAGCCCTTGATCTCCGGCGGATGCTCGTCGTCGTAGCGCCGCACCTCGACGACGATGTTGGCATCAGCCACCGCGGTCTGGAACGCGAGCATCGGCGTCGCGTCGGCATACATCTGCACGGACGTCTGTACCGCCGGCGACCAATCGTTGCCTCCCGTCTCATCGAGGATCGCGACGCGCAGGGGCGCATGCGATCCGAAGACGTAGCCCGTGGCCGGCCGCTGATCGAACGAGATGACGCCGCTGCACGCCGCCGTTGACGCGGCGAACACAACGATCGCCGCAAGCGCGACGATCCGGCGCGAGAAGATTGTGCGTGACAAGCGCAACTGCCTGGCGGGGCAGCATCACCGGCGGGGTGCCGATGTCGCGGCAATTCAGATCGCCGCATCGATCCAAACGCGCGCCAGCGTCAGGCGTTGTCAACTACGCAGGAATCGGAGCTTCTTGACAGACGGAGCGGAGAGCGGGAACGGCAACAAGGCAACAGCCAACAGCCAACAGCCAACTGCAAACAGCAAACTGCTATCGCTATCTGCTATCTGCTACCCCCTATCCGCCTGCCCGCGCGGCCAGATCAGCCACGCGATCAGCGCCCACTGCGCGGAATCGATGACCCAGTTGGCGAGCGAGAGGCCGAAGATCGACGGGCCGATGTTCGTCTCGGGGAAGTACGGCAAGCGGTCGAGTACGACGTGCGAGCCGACGATCACGGCCCCACGCATCGCGTCGGCGACGAGATCACGCTCGCCAGCGACGCTCTCGGCGGCGACGACGCCACCGAGCCCGGCGAGCGCGCCCGCCGTCAGCGCGAACCCGAATGTATGCGATGCCTTACGGTGAAACTTCCAGGGATCACGAGAGAGCAGCATGCCGAGCG
The DNA here is from genome assembly GCA_038211505.1 of Dehalococcoidia bacterium. Lineage (GTDB taxonomy): Bacteria > Chloroflexota > Dehalococcoidia > DSTF01 > JACRBR01 > JBBQVO01. The sequence continues at coordinate 12,485 of JBBQVO010000065.1, forward strand.
GGATATCGAAGTCCGGCAGATTGCCGGCAACGGCCGCGGCCGCCAGTCCCAGCGGCGAGCGCACGCCCGACCGCCGCGCGATCGCCATCCCCATCACCGCGTGCCCAATCGGCGCTGACATCGGCTGCCCCTCCGAAGAGATCTCGTTGATCGAATCGCGTCGAGCTATCGTATCACTCGCCACCGCCGCCGCCGCATCATTGCACCTGGCGCGTCGCAGACGTCGGCTGGATGCTGGCGACATAGCCATCGAACTGCTGCGCCAGATGGCTCGACGCGCCGATGAACACCGTCAGCGTCACCGTGGCGGTCGGCGCCCAGTCCATGCGACGGTAGAGATCTGCGAGGTCCACCGTTCTCCGAGCCCACTCGCCCGAATGCACGTCGTAGATCTTCATGTGGGGCGCATCGGGCAGGTCGTACTCGAGATCGCCCTTGCCGGTGTCCTCGAACAACAGCCACGAAACATGCTTCGACGCGTCGCTCACCTGGATGCCAAACGCGTCCAACGGCCACTGCCCATTCGATGTCTTGTAGATCGCCCGGCTCAGCACCGTGACGTCAAACGGCTGCGAGGGAAAATCGATCTCCTGGCTCAAGCCGGTGTGACTCCAGCCACCACTGTCCGGTTGGCCGTCCTGCTCGATCGACAAGTGCGTGGCGTCGATACCGAAGACGGACGCCGGAGCGACCTCCGCCACGTCGCCTTCGCCGCGCTGTTCGTATTCGTTCCAGCCGATCGGCGCGGCTGACGATGCAATCGCGTCTCCGGGTAGCCAGCGTAACGACGGGTTCTTCAGCGCAAGATCCTGGCGCTGGGTCGTGACCGTCGACGACAACGCGTAGACGATGCTGTTGGGCGCGTTCACGCGCACCTGGAAGTCCTGCCCCAGCGGCGGCGCGTTGACGGCGCCGATCGGCTCGATCTGGTACGTCGCGCGTTCGTGGGCGGCAAGCGTCGCCGGACCTGCGATCGTCCGCCAGCGTGCCGGCTGCGGCTTCCAGACGAGCGCAAATTGCGGATCGATCGGATGATCGGACTCGTTCGTGACATCGATCGAGACATCGGTGATGAATCCGCTTTGGTCGGAGTCGCTGACGCTATCGACGCGGACGCTGACGCCGAGCGATTGCGTGAACGAACTGTGCACCGCCGTGATGACGAGGACGGCGGCCAGCCCCACGGCAACGAGCGGTACGATGAATCGCTTAAGCATCGGCCACCTGCTCCGTCTCCATGTGCGCATCCCACCAGGCGTACACCGCCGGCAGCGCGAGCGGGATCCAGAACACGAAGTAATTCTGCAAGCTGCGGTAGTTGAACCAGAGGATGATCGCCGGGAACACCCAGATCAGGTGCCGCAGCTGCTTGAAATAGACGGCGTAGGCCAGCACCAGCAAGCCCCACACCCCGAACGTCGCGACCGAGTAGAAGTTCTTCGAGAGATCGACTGCGCCCGTCTGCGTCAGCATCGAGAGTCCCGCGCCCTGTGGGATCAGATCCTCGCGATACGGCACAAGCACACCGCGCAGCCAATCATGCATGCCCCACGCCATGAACGGCGCATTCAGCACGAGGAATCCCGCGAGCGACAGCAATCCGAAGCGCACGACCGACATCGCGCGCTGCCGAGCCGGCGCGTCGGCCGCGTGATGCCAGATCAGCACCGCGAGAAACGGCGCCAACACCCAGGGCTGTTGCTTCGTCCCGGCCGCGAGACCGAATAACACCGCAGCCAGATCGAGGCGCCCGCGCTGGAGCGCAAACGCGCTTGCGAGCACGGGCAACACCCACAGCGCGTCGGTCGATCCGTTCGCCGTGAAGTCGACCGCGAGGTACGGATCGGCGAGGAGCGGCACGAAGGCCAGCGGTTTCAGCACGCGCGGCGCCGCCCACCAGAGCAACACGAAGATCAGCAGATGGACGGCGGCGACGACCCAGCGAATGTCCTTCAGTCCCGCGGCCACCGGCGCTACAAACGGCAGGAATGATCCGGCCGGATACGACATCAGGTTGTCGAGCGCGGTACCATCAGTGCGGAACGTGGTCGAGTCGTTGGGCACGCCGTATTTCTTGTTGACGTCGGTGGCGACCGTCGCGCCATGCACTGCGAACGGATTCTTGCCGTGCGCGAGAACATCCGCCGCCTCATGCGTGAGCGCGACGGTATCGGTGTAGTACGTCGGCGTGAATACACGGATCTCTTCGTAAAACGCCGACGCCAGACAGGCGACGAGAATGATCGGGATCACGATCGCGAGCCGCCGCGACTTCTCGAGTCCAATCTCGGCGAGCGCGAGCACGAGGCAGGCGAACGCCGCAAAGTACTCGACGAACGCGATGTAGATGAATTCGTGGTTGACGTACGGATTGCTCCGCGCCCACACCAGCACTGCCAGGTGAAACGCGATCACCCCCGTCGAGAGGAACCCCAATCGCAGGATCAGGTGCTCCCAACGCGCATTGATCGCCTGAGACGCAGCGATTCGATCGGGGCCGGGGCGAACCACGGCGGCAATCGGCGCCGGTGCCGGTCGAACGAGCGAAAGCAGTGCCATAGCGTCTCCTTACGCGGCGGCTTCGATTTCGACGCCATCCATGGCGTCGCCTTTGTGCGTTCTGCGGTTGGCGATCTCGATCACGTTGTCCGGCACGACCGTCGCCTCGTCGAGCGCCACCGGCGCCGGGAAGACGAAGCGCGTCGCGCCGGCGAAGTTCGCCGTCACACCAGCCGCGATGCCCGCGACGCCGGCGACCAGCGTCGTGGCGCCCAGCGCGGCGAGCGCCGTGAATGCGACGAGATTCGCCGCCGCGCCGATGATCGACGCCATGTGATAGCGCGCACCTTCGCTGGCGATGCCGCGCGCGTGCTCGGCGCGTCGATCGCGCCAGGTGAACGTGCGATTCAGCCAGAAGTTCGAGAGCACCGAGGCTTCAACGCCCGCGCCCCAACCGGCATATCGCGGCGCGTCGAACACGCCGGCGCACAGCCACAGCAGGCCGAGATTGACGGCAACGCCCGATGCGCCGACGGCGAGAAACTTCCACAACCGCGCGACGTCAGGCACTTCGATGAAGATCCGCGCCGTGTGCTGCAAGTACTGCAACCCCTGGCGAAACCCGGCCTTGCTATCGCCGGCCGAGCGCGCGCTGAATCGATACGGCACCTCGGCGACACGCTGCCAGCGGCCGCGCACGAGGATCTCCGTCAACATCTTGTAGCCGATCGGCCGCAGCTCGACGCCGTCGATCACGTCGCGGTGCAAGAGAACGAAGCCGCTCCCCGGATCGCTCGTCGGCCGGAACCGCTCGTAGAACAGCAGCTTCGACATCCACTTCGACGCGACCGACACGACGCGGCGCGTCACGCCGGGCAGGCCGTTGGCGCTGCCGCCGCTGCGATAGCGGCTGGCGACGACGAC
>JBBQVO010000066.1:0-15765 GCA_038211505.1 Dehalococcoidia bacterium
CCCCACCGCCTGGGGTCCGTGTTTCCAGTCTGCGACCCGGCGCCGTCGATGATAGAGCCTTCGCCCTGCGTCATCTGCCCCAACGCATCGCCCGCTAGACGCGCCGTGTAGTGGATCTGCGGGTGGATGCTCGCGCTCGAGACGCTGAATCCGAGGGCAATGTTGCCGGCCTGGTCCATCGCGGCGCTGCCCATCCAGCGGTAGTTCGCGTCGGGCGCGTAGGTCCCCTGCTGGAACACCGACAAGTCGTGCGAACCGTCCGGCCGGAGCTCATACCAGCGAACGCCGGTCGATGTGCCGGCCGTTACGCTGTGGTTGACCACGAGCGCCTCGTGATCGCCGGAGTTCCGATAGGCCAGGCGTGGCATCAGAACAACGCCCTCCCCGTCGAGCTTCTGGGTCGTGCCCAACTGGGAGACGCAATCGCGGTTATTCGCGGCACTGCATGCGTAGGTAAAGGCGTCGACGGCCAAGGTCGTCGGACCGGTGAACGTACTGTTTGCAGGCGTCGTCCAGTCGACGTGGAACTTCCAGAATGCGAGTTCGCCAACATCGGCACCGAGCGAGACGACGTACTCTGGCGAGCCGGACGGCGGCAGCCGCGAGCCATCGAGGTCTGCGGGCAGCACGCCGCCGTACGCCGATGAGGTGTTGAAGCACTGTTGCGTCGCCGGCTGTCCGGCCAGCATTTTCGCGCGGTCGTATGCGCAGGCTCTGGAGCCGAGGAACGTTGACCCGCCGCCGCCGAAAATGTTGAACGTGGTGTAGTAGGCATCGGGCCAGACGCCTAACTTCGGCGCGAGCGGGACATCGCTGCTCCCATAATCGAACGCGTAGCGATAGTATGCGCCCGTCGGGTCCGAAGTCTGCGAAATCGCCACGCACTCTAGAAATGGCCCGGTGAACGGCACCACAGACAGGGAGATCACCCAGCGGTCCGCCATGGGGTCGTACGCGACCTCAGGCTCCTCGCCGGGGACCGTCTCGCAGCCGCCGCCGAACCCGCTCCAGAGCGTGTACAGCGGACGCGGGCCAGCGAGGACGGCGCCTGTCTTATCGAACACGGCGTAGTCGAAGTTCACCGCCTGCACGTAGTGATTCGGACCGACGTCGCCGGTGGGATCGGGTGGCACCGCGGCGACGCCGAAGGCGCCGGCGGGGCCGACAAAGCCGTTGCCGACACCGTCGAAATTGAGGGTCGGTGGTGCGATCGCGTCAGCGAGCTTCGTGTGGAGGAAGGGTACCATCGTAGCGGCGACGAGGGCGATTGCCACGGCGAGGATCCACGCAAGAACCTTGGCCCGCATATTGGGCTCCAGTTTGGGCGGGGATTAGTTGGTGACGCAAGCTACCACGGCCTGAGTCAAGTTCGCAACGCGGGCTCGAGTGCCGGTGGCAATCTTCGGAGACGGGCCCGAGCGACTGGAGTCCGCCGGTCTACCGAAGGCGAGCGGATTTGTCCGCGTGCGGATCGGCCCGTTGACGCGCAACGCAACCGCCGTCCCAACCTCCAACGACCAAACTGGTAGGGCCCCTGGGATTTGAACCCAGGACCGACGGATGAAAAGTCTGGCGCTGAAACATCGTGTCCATCGGTCATGCCTCACTCTCCGGGACGGGACGCATCGCGTGATGCCCTGACGAATCCGGTGCTCATGCCCGTTGGCCATGTGAGCACCAGATGAGATCACGCCAGTCGGACAATTGCAAGCGCGTGGCCGAACTACGGTTGCCCGCGCGAAGGGGTGCGCCGGATGTACCGGTCGAGCACGCGCTCGGCGCGGTCCAGCTGCCGGGGGACATCCTCGGGGCGGTCGCGGATCGCCCAGTCGGTGCGACGGAGCGCCATGTGCGCGGCGTACGCCCGCAGCACGCGCGGATCAACGAGCGCCTCGACCCGGTCCCAGATCTGCTGGCCGTGACCGTCGAGGTCGAACGCGAACGCCACCAGGTCGTAGCGGTGATCGCCCGCGCACGCACCCTCCCAGTCGACGATCCCGGTGAGCGTGCCGTCGTCGAGGGCGAGCACGTTGTCGGTGTGCAGGTCGAAGTGGACGAGCCCGCTCGTCGGGAACCATGACGGCTCGGCGTCGGCGCCAATCGATTCGACCAGGTCGATGATGCGCCGGGCGCGAGCGGAGTGCGCCCGGAGCGAGTCGTGCTGTGCCCAGCCGTCTTCGCCAACAGTGAGGGTGTGGATCACGAACTCGCCCCACCCCCGCGGCGCTGGCGCCGGCCGTGAACCGACGATGCAGGCTGCCGCGCTGACGTCCGGCCGTGGACCGACGATGCCGGCTGCGGCGCTGACGCACTCGATCATCCGGTCGACCAGTTGCGGCGGCCAGACCGGGAACGATCGTCCCGGCAGCGCTTGCTGTGCGGAGAGCGTCCACCCGTCGACAGCGCGCACGAACGGGTACTCGGGCACGGGGACGCCGCGCGAACGCAGCACGTCGAGCGCGGGCAGGAGCGCCGCATAACGGCCGGCCATGCCCTCGTCGGCGAACCACTTCAGCACGACGCGCTCACCATCGGCAGCGATGGCGAACCACGCGCCGCCCGACTCGCCCCCAGGTGCACGGCCCTCCAGTTGGAAGCCGAGGTCGCGCAGCTTCTCCGCGTTCACGTCCTGAGTGGCTCTTCGAACACGACCTTCAACATCCAACCTCTGACATCCGAGAACGATGATGGGCTCTCTGGGATTTGAACCTACCATCGACTGCCGCACGGCGCAGCGCTACGCGCCGCCCGCGGATCATCGATCGCGAGTCAGTTGCTCCCGAGGCTGGTGACGAACGGTCAGCTTGGCATCGGCACGAGGACTTCCATGATGTCAAACGCCGTCGGTTTGCGGATCATGGATGCGAGTTTGCCGGCAAACTTCTGAAAGTCGCCGTCCATTTGGTCTTGTTTTCGCTGAGCTTCAAACGCCGCAAGGTTATCGAACAGCGTGCTGACCGTGAACTGCGGCGCGTGACTGCCGGCTACCAGTTCCGTCAGGGCGAGCCGTATGCCCGCGCCCTGACGCGCTTTCGCACGTTCGAGGAGTATCGACCGAACGTCGCCGAGTTTCTCCGGATCGGGATAGATGGAAATACGTTGCATGAACACCGGGCGAACCTCCTGCTGATGCTGGTCGTCCCACATCGTCGATGGGCGACTCGATCCTGCCACGTTTGCCACACTGCGGCAACGGCTCGTTGCGTGACGGCGCGATGATGTCAGTTCTTCTGTCCCGAGAGGGCGGGCGCGCGCTGCGCGCTGCTCAATACACGCGAAATCACGCCCGATGTCGACCGAAGATCGGCCACGACACGATACGAGGGGTGAGCGAGTGCAGAAGCGATGAGGAGTTTGTGGTGGGCCCCCTGGGATTTGAACCCAGGACCGACGGATTAAAAGTCCGCTGCTCTGCCAGACTGAGCTAGAGGCCCGTGATCGCCAACTGTGCCGCCGATGACATTCCGTGGCTGCCGTTCGTGCGTATTCTAACCGACGACTTCACCGAATCATCGACCTCGCCAACGCCGCAGAGCGTACATCGAGGGCGACATCGTTCACTCGAGCGCCTGCGCGATTATCGCCGCGCACTTGCCCCTCTCGCATCGATATCCCAGATCGCCATAACCGCACCCTATCCCGCACGCGAAGCGTGATACAGTGATCTCGGCCGATACTGATCGCGCGGACGATCAGTTCTTGCGCGACAGGCGCGATCGGCGTTGAGGAGGATCATGGCGCGGGCGCGACGCGATGCGACGCTGGATGATGCGCCGGGCGGCAGCTATCTGCTGCCGCTGCTGCCTCGGCGGCGCGGCGTGCTCTTTCCCGGCACCGCAGGCCCGATCCTCGTCGGACGCCGCTCGAGCCTGCGGGCGATCGATGCGGCGACCAGTGGCGACTCGATGGTGGCGGTCGTCACGCAGCGCGATCCGTCGCTGACCGAGATCGGCGCCTACGACATCTATCCGTACGCTACCGAGGCCACGATCGAGCGGGCGCTGCGGCTGCCCGACGGCACGACGCAGGTGTGGGTGCAAGGCGGCCGCCGTCTGCGCATCCTTGGCATCGAAGGCAGCGAGCCGTTCTATCGTGCGCGCGTCGAGGCGGTCGAGGATCGGCTCGACGCCAGCGTGCCGGCGGAGGCGCTGCGCCGCGCGGTGCTGGCGCTCTTCGAGAAGGTGGCGCGGATGGCGCCGAGCATCCCCGACGACTCGTACGTGATGGCGATGAACATCGAGCAGCCGGGGTGGCTCGCCGATTACGTCGCGTCGGCGCTCAACATCGACGACGACGAAGCGGCCGAGCTGCTCGGCACGATCGATGTGCGCGAGCGGCTCGAAAAGCTGAGCATCCATCTCGCCAAAGAGCTCGACGTGCTGGAGCTGCAGGGCAAGATTCACACCCGCGTGCAGGACGAACTCGACAAGTCGCAGCGCGAGTACTTTTTGCGCGAGCAGATGAAGGCGATCCAGCGCGAGCTCGGCGAGACCGATCCGGCGCAGCGCGACGCGCTCGACATGCGCGCGCGCATCGACGCCGCCGGCATGCCGGAGCCGGTGAAGAAGAAGGCGGACGACGAGCTGCGCCGTCTTGAACAGATGCCGTCGCAGTCGCCGGAAGTCGGCGTCGTGCGGACGTATCTCGAATGGCTGACGACGGTGCCGTGGGCGAAGGCGACGGAGGATCATCTCGATCTGCGCGACGCGGCCGTCGTGCTCGATGCGCATCACTACGGGCTGCCGAAGGTGAAGGAGCGCATCCTCGAGTACATGGCCGTGCGGCAGCTGGCGAAAGATGCGCATCGCAGCCCGATTCTCTGCTTCGTTGGCCCGCCCGGCGTCGGCAAAACGAGCCTCGGCCGCTCGATCGCCGATGCGCTCGGCCGCAAGTTCGTCCGCGTCAGCCTCGGCGGCGTGCGCGATGAGGCGGAGCTGCGCGGCCACCGTCGCACCTACGTCGGCGCGATGCCCGGCCGCATCGTTCACGGCATGCGCCAGGCCGGCACCGTCAACCCCGTGTTCATGCTCGATGAAGTCGACAAACTCGGCACAGACTTCCGCGGCGATCCGTCGTCGGCGCTGCTCGAGGTGCTCGAACCCGAACAGAATCACGCCTTCAGCGATCACTATCTTGACGTCGACTACGATCTGTCGAAGGTGCTCTTCATCGCCACAGCGAACATGCTCGACCCGGTGATCCCGGCGCTCCGCGATCGTATGGAAGTGATCGAGCTCAGCGGCTACATAGAAGAAGAGAAGCTGCACATCGCGCAGCAGTTTCTCGTGCCGAAGCAGTTGCAGGAGCACGGCCTCAGCAAGCTGCAGCTGACGTTCACGACGGCGGCGCTCAAGAAGATCGTCCGCGAGTACACGCGCGAGGCCGGCGTCCGTAACCTCGAACGCGAGATCGGCGGCATCTGCCGCAAGACCGCGCGACGCTTCGCCGAGAACCGTGCGACGAAGGTGAACGTGCTCGCGAAGAGCGTGGAAGATCTGCTTGGCCCGGAGAAGTTCTTCTGGGGCGCCGCCGAACTCTCGGACCAGATCGGCGTCGCGACGGGCGTCGCGCGCACGGAGCTTGGGGGTGATGTGCTCGGCATCGAGGTGACGCTGATGCCCGGCAAGGGCAGCCTGATGCTGACGGGCCAGCTCGGCGAAGTGATGCGCGAGTCGGCGCAGGCGGCGCTCTCGTATGCCCGCTCCCGCTCGAAGGAGTTGCACATCCCGCAGGAGGTCTTCGACCGCCACGACATCCACGTGCACGTGCCCGCTGGCGCCGTCCCCAAAGAGGGCCCCTCGGCAGGGATCACGATCGCCACGGCGATGATTTCGGCGCTGACACGGCGGCCGATCAGCCGTCATGTCGCAATGACGGGCGAGATCACGCTACGCGGCCGTGTGCTGCCGGTCGGCGGCTTGAAGGAGAAGATCCTCGCCGCGCATCGCGCCGGGATCAAGACATTTGTGCTACCCAAGCGCAACGAGAGGGACCTCTACGAGGTTCCGGCGCCGGTTTTGCGCGATCTGCGATTCGTGTTCGCCGGCGATATGGCCGATGTATTGAGAGTGGCTTTTGATGATCGACAGGCGGTAAGGCATGACGTGGATTGACGCCGTAATCATCGTCGTCTTCCTCTTCTTCATCATCACGGCGTTCCAGGCCGGGTTTGTGCGCGAGGTGATCGGGACGACGGCCGCGATCGCCGGCGTCATCCTCGCCGGTCTCTTTTATGACGATCTGCGCGACACGCTGCTCAGCAGCATCGACAACGACACGACCGCGAACGTCATCGGCTTTCTCGTGATCTTCGTCGGCATCACGCTTGCCGGCCAGCTGTTGGCGATGGTCGTGCATCCCGCGATCACGGTGCTGACGCTGGGCATTCTCGACCAATTTCTCGGCGCCGCGTTCGGCTTCGTGAAGGCGTTCATCATCATCGAAGTGATTCTGATCCTCTTCGTGACGTACCCGCGCTACCACCTCGATCAGAAGATCAATGACAGCGAGTTCGCCAGCGTCATGCTGAAATCCGCCGACCCTGTCCTCAAGATCATGCCCGACATCTTCCAACGCAAAGTCGACGCATTCCGATAGTCGCGATCGTTCGGCGACCGTCATCATGCGGCTTGCAGCTCGCGCGCCGCGTAGGCTACGACGGCCCGGCTACCCCTTCGCCAGCCCTTTCTTCGCGGCGTAGGCGGCGGCCTCGGAGCGGCGACTGAAGCCGAGCTTCGACAGGATGTGGCTGACGTGGTTGCGGGCCGTGTTCTCGCTGACGACGAGCTTCGCCGCGATCTCTTTGTTCGTGGCGCCTTCGGAGATCAACGTCAGCACTTCGCGTTCGCGTGCGGTGAGATCGTCGCCGTCGTCCGGCTGCGTGCGGGCGGCGACGAGCTTGTCAACGAGCACCTTCGTCACTTTGGAATCGAGCAGCGACTCGCCACGCGCGACGGATCGGAGCGCTTCGAGCAGACGCGCGCGAGCGACGTTTTTCAGCACATAGCCCGCGGCGCCCGCCAGCAGCGCGGCGACGACGGTCTCTTCCTCCGCGTACGACGTCAGTATGAGCACGCGAGTCGCCGGTAGCGCGCTGCGGATCTCGCGGCAGGCTTCGATGCCGTCCATGCCGTCCATGCGCACATCCATCAGCACGAGGTCGGGTTCGTGGGCGCGCGCCTTCTCGATCGCGTCACGGCCGTTGCTGGCTTCGGCGATGACGCTGAAGTCAGGCTCGACTTCGAGCGCCGCACGCAGCCCCATCCGCACCACTTCGTGGTCGTCGACGATCATCAATCTCGTTTTCATCTTGCGCCTCCGCTGGTTAGTCGTTCGTCGGTCGTTGTCGGTCTTCGTCGCGCCCACGATGTCATTCTGAGCGCAGCGAAGAATCTCTTCGGTCGGCTCCCTCGTTCGTTCTCGGGCGACGTTCACGCGGGAGATCATTCGGAATGATGTCGGAGAGATTCTTCGCTGCGCTCAGAATGACAATTGCCGCGCAGAATGACGGTGGCCGCGCAGATTAACAGTGGCCCTGACGACTCCACGCTGGCGCTACAACGCACTCGTCGCACTCGCCTCGATCGCCTCAATCGCCTCAATCGCCTCAATCGCCTCAATCGCCGGTTGTAGCGGCACGATGACCTGGATGGTGGTGCCGGCGTTCGATTCGCTGCGGACGTCGAGCGTGCCGTGCAGGTCGTCGACGCGATCGCGCAGGTTGCCCATGCCGAAGCCGATGCGGCCGCCCGGCTCCGTCTCAACAATGCCGATGCCGTCGTCGCTGATCGCCAGCGTGACGCTCTCGGCCGCGAATCCGATGTCGATACGGACGTTGGAGGCCTGGGCGTGGCGGAAGATGTTGCCGAGGCCTTCCTGCACGATGCGGTAGAGCGCGGCGCTCGTCGCCATCGGCAGACGCTGCTGCTCGCCGCTCACCCGCACCTCGACCGGCAGGTCGGAGACCGCCTGAAACTCCTTCACCTGCCCCTGCACCGCACCGACGAGGCCTTCGTCTCCTTCGAGCAGCGGCCGCAGATCGAAGATGTACTGCCGCACTTCCCAGAGCGCGTTCTTGGCGAGCGCCGTCAGGTCTTGCAGCCGTCGCCGCTGCTCCTCCGGATCGCCGCCGACGCGATCGATCGCCGTCTCGAGGCTCAACGTCAGCATGAAGACCATCTGCGCGATGCCATCGTGGATCTCGCGCGCGATTCTCCCGCGCTCGCCCTCGGCAGCGAGCTCGGCGATGCGATCGGTGAGGCGGATGTTGCGGACGCCGATCGCGACCTGACCGGCGATTGCGTCGAGCAGCCGCACGTCACGCAGGATCGACGACGGTCGCGCGAGGGTGCCGACGATCAGCCATCCCTCGACAGCGTCGGCGGATCGCAGTGGCACGACGCCGGCCCAGGCGCAGCCGGCGAACGATCGCGCCAGTGGCTGCGGCAGCGATCCGACGACGTAGGTGCGGGCGCCATCGCCGGCGAATGCTTCGGCGAGCGCCGGCGGTTCGGGCGCGGTATCAGCGGCGGCCGCCAGGTCGAAGCCGTAGATGCGGGTCTCGCCGCCGCTCCGCAGATCGTCGGGAATCAGCAGCGCGGCGCGATCGAAGCGTTCGGACTGATGAATCGCGGCGGCGACGTTCGGCAGCGCGTCGTTGAGCTCGCTGCCGCCTTCGAGAAACGATCGCGCGACGCGGAAGAGCAGATCGCTATCGCCGAGCGCTTCGACCGCGGCAGCGCGCGCGGCGTCGAGCTCACGCAGGACGGTGCCGAGATAGTTGGGCACGAGCGCAACGAGGATCGGCGTCATCATCGCGCCGATGAAGGCGTTGAGGCCGGTGTCCTTCCAGTCGCCGTGCAGCCCCTGCCCGAACTCTATGATGCCGAAGACGTAGGCCAAGGTGTAGACGCCGACGAGCGCGATTGTGCCGCGGAACGTGAGGAAGAACGCCGGGATCAGCAGCGCCGTCAGCGCGAAGTGAAAGTACGGGCTGCCCCACCCGCCGCTGAGGTACACCGCCACCATCGACAGCACGAGATCGAGCAGGCCGAGCACGAGGACGTCGTTGTTGTCGGAGATCGTGATGCGGCGGCGGAGCGACGGCAGCAGCACCGGCCGGATCACCGGCACGTAGAACGTCACGGCGAGCGTCTGCACAAAGGTGCCGATCAGCAGCCACGGTTCGTAGCGCTGTGTGTAGGCCGGCACGTCCGAGATCAGGACGATCAGCAGCGCCACGAGCCATGCGGCCCAGCGCACGATGAACGGCGATGTGAGGACGGCCATGCGGATGCCGCCGGGCAGCGTCGAGAGGGTGGTATCGGCGCGCCGCCGCCACATGCTGCGCGGCAGGGTCGCCACGCGCGTGCTGATGTCCTCGATCGAGGCCTCGATGCCGGCCATGGTCATACGGGCATGATAGCTGTCGCGGGATTCGCGCGTTGGCGAGCGGAACGGGGCGATGTTGGAGGTTGGAGGTTGGAGGTTGGAGGTTGGGTTGGATGATGTTCGAGCGATGCTACGCGGTGGCGCCCCTCGTAGCGTGGGCTTTCCAGCCCGCGTGGGACGAGAAGAAGGTTCTGTCCAGCCGATGGCGTCGAGCACGTCAGGATAGGTGTCGTGCTAGCGCGCCGGAAACGCCGGAGAAGCCATGATGCCGCGGATGTGCGGGGTGTGATCGCCGTCGTGGATGCGCTGGAAGACGGGCCATTCGTGGCAGTTGAACTCACCGAAGACGAAGTGGCGGAACGTCATGTCGGAGTGCGACGGCTGATCGAGCGTACGAATGAAGGCGAGCAGGCTGGCGTGGGCATCGGCGGCGGCAGCGCGCGCCTCGTCGAGCGTGGCAAACTTCGCGGCGCTGACACCGTCTTGCGTCGATGATTCCTGGAACGCGTCGGTGAATCCGGGCGGCCAGTGACCTTCGGAGAGGCTCACCGCGAGCGCCGGGACCACGCGCTTGACCGTGACGACGTGCGCCAGCACCTCGAGGACGGACCAGTCTTCCGGCGACGGCTTGAAGGCGGCCTGGACGTCGCTGAGATCGCGGATCGCGGCGAGCAGTTCGTCGTGGCCCTCCTGCACGAGCGCTTCGACCCCGCTCGGCGGTCGCAATGCGTTCGTGCGGACGTAGTCGATGACCATCGCGCGCTGCTTGTCGGGGATTGTGAGGCGTTTCGTGCCGTCGGCATCGAAGACGTACTTGAGTTGCAGATTCATCACTATCCTCACAGGGTCAGTCGACCGTGATCATACATCGGGGGCATCGTTCGCGTCCGGGCACGGTTAGACATACGCCGACACCGACACGCCTGAACACGTACGGACAGGTCTGAAGACCTGTCCGTACGGATCTAGCGCGCGCCTCATCCGCCACCACGTACCAGTCAACCAACCCCACCCCTGCTTGACCGTCGATTCGGGTCGTACGTATGATGCGTATGGAGCCTGGAACCTTGCGTAAACGTTAAGGGCGGGCAATTTCGAGAGGGAGTACATACCCGAAAGAGAGGCAGCATGGCCGCCGTCCTGGGCGCCGTTATCGGCGTCATTGTCGGATTGGCGATCGGGGCTCTTCTTGGCTACGCGTTCAAGCGCAGCTCTACCAGGGATCAGGAACTCGCCGCCGAACAGGCATCGGCGAAGATCCTGACAGATGCACAGGCAAAGGAAAAGGACATCCTCCTCGCGGCGAAAGAGGAGGGCATTCAGCTCCGAGCTCAGGCCGAAACAGAGGCGAAATCGCGGCGGGACGAGGTCCTGCGGCTTGAGCAGCGTGTCGCTACCCGTGAAGAGAACCTCGATCGCAAGATGGATGCACTCGAGCGCAGAGATGCCGCGCTCATAGAGAAAGAACAGGCGCAAGAAGCCACCCGCACGCAGATTGAAGAGCTCCGGAAAACGAAGCTGGCAGAGGTCGAACGCGTCTCCGGTATGACGAGCGCGGAAGCGCGCGTATTGCTGCTGAAAGAGCTCGAAGACGAGATTCGCGAAGAGGCGAACCGCATCGTCCGCACCCTCGAAGCAGAGGCGAAAGAAGAAGCCGACCGCCGGTCGCGTTCCATCCTCGCGACGACGATGCAGCGCCTGATGAACGACGTCGTCACCGAGACGACGGTGTCCGTCGTGCCGATCCCCAGCGACGACATGAAGGGCCGCATCATCGGCCGCGAAGGGCGCAACATCCGCGCCCTCGAGTCGGCGACCGGAGTCGACCTGATCATCGACGATACGCCGGATGCCGTCACGCTGTCGGCGTTCGACCCCGTGCGACGCGAGATCGCCCGCAACGCGCTGACGAAGCTCGTGCTCGACGGTCGCATCCACCCGACGCGCATCGAAGAGGTCGTCGAGAAGGCGAAGGCCGAGGTCGACGCCAGCATCAAGACGGCCGGCGAGCAAGCGGCTATCGAGGCTGGCTGCCCCGGCCTGCACCCAGAGATCCTGAAGACGATGGGCCGGCTGAAGTACCGCACCTCGTACGGCCAAAACCAACTCAAGCACGCCGTCGAGACGTCGTTCATCGCGGCGATGATCGCCGAGGAGATCGGCGCCGACGTCAACGTCTGCCGCCGCGGTGGCCTGCTCCACGACATGGGCAAGGCGATCGACCACGACATCGAGGGCACGCATGCCGCGCTCGGCGCCGAGCTGGCGAAGCGTTACAACGTCAGCCCGGCCGTCGTGCACTGCATCGAAGCGCACCA
Organism: Dehalococcoidia bacterium; assembly: GCA_038211505.1. Classification (GTDB taxonomy): domain Bacteria; phylum Chloroflexota; class Dehalococcoidia; order DSTF01; family JACRBR01; genus JBBQVO01. The sequence goes on from JBBQVO010000066.1 coordinate 11,709, forward strand.
CGAGGAGATCGAGGTCGAGTCGACCGAGGCCGTCGTCGTGATGATCTCCGACGCGATCAGCGGCAGCCGTCCCGGCGCTCGCCGCGAGACGCTGGAGCTTTACATCAAGCGCCTCGAAGCGCTCGAGAGCATCGCCAACAGCTTCAAGGGCGTCGAGAAGTCGTTCGCCATCCAGGCCGGCCGCGAGATCCGTATCATCGTCAAACCCGACGAGATCGACGATCTCGATTCGATGCGTTTGGCGAGAGACGTCAGCAAAAAGATCGAAGAATCGATGGAGTACCCCGGCCAGATAAAAGTCACCGTCGTCCGCGAGACCCGCGCAAGCGAGTACGCACGTTGATGGTGTCGGTCGTTAGTCGTTAAGGGAAGTCACGTAGCGCGGGGTTCCAGATCAATGTAGCGCGGGCTTTTCAGCCCGCGCGGGGGAATCGGTACCGACGGCACTTACGAGAGACGACGACGATGACCGGTAGTGAGATCGTAGGGACGCGGCTTTAGCCCCGTGCGTGCTCCGGGTGGGCGAGGAGGTCGCCGATCGGTAGCACCTGTTCCTGAGCAGAATGCGCGGTATTCATGGCAAAACGCGAAGGAGACAACGATGACACTCAAAGTTACCGGCGTCACAATCTGGAGCGAGGATCTGAACAATCTGCTGCCGTTCTACCGCGACGTGCTGGGGATGCCGATGCGATTGGACTCGCCCGGGTTCGTGATGCTCGGCGGCGCCGACGAAGCGCCGTTGGCGCTTGGCACGCACAGCGACGTACACGGCAAGGCGAAAGAGCCGGCGCGGCACATCGTGCAGTTGCAGACGCCCGACATCCGCGCGGAGTACGATCGGCTCCGCGGGCAGGGCGTCGAGTTTCTGGAAGAGCCGCAGCACGACGAGGGCGTGAGCTTCGCGACGTTCAAAGATCCGGAAGGCAACTACGTCCAGCTAATCCAGTTCGGGTAAACGGCGAGCGATCGAGTCGCCGACTCACGACCAGATGATCTGACGTCGGCCCTCGTCACATGTCCGAGTTCGGCGTCACCGGCTCCCGTATCAGTAACCGCGCGCCGGATCGACGACGTTCTCCAGCGGAGCGCCGGCGAGGTAGCGGCGGAGGTTGTCGGCGAAGATGGCGACGGCGCGCTCGTTGTAGATCGGCGTGCCGCCGGAGATGTGCGGCGTCAGGATCACGTTCTCGAGATCCCACAGCGGCGACTCGGCGGGCAGCGGCTCCTGCGCGAAGACGTCGAGCGCGGCACCGGCGATCCAGCCCTCACGCAGCGCCCGGATCAGATCCGCTTCGACGCAAACGCCGCCGCGCGCGATGTTGATCAGCACCGCTGTCAGCTTCATCGCCCGCAGCTGCGGCTCGGCGATCATGCCGCGGGTCTCGGCCGTCAGCGGCATGCTGAGCACGACGTAGTCGCTCTCGGCGAGCACCACTTCGAGATCAGCGGCGGGATGAATCGCGTCCGCATAGTCCGTCGACTCCACATTTGTCGCCGAGCGTTTCGTGCCGATGACGCGGCAACCGAACGCCTTCGCCAACCGCGCGGCACCTTCGCCGATATGCCCCATGCCGATGATGCCGAGAGTCGCGCCTCGCAACTCCCGCGGCGCGAAGCGCGTCCATTCGTGCTTCAGTTGCGCGCGCATCGTCTGCGGCGCGCCTTTCGCGAACATCAGCATCGATGTGATGATGAACTCGCCGATCGGCGTCGCATGCAGCCCGCTCACCGTCGTCACGATGATGCCGCTCTCGATGATGCCACTGCCGAGCAGGCGGTCGGCGCCCGCGCTCGTCAGCTGGATCCATTTGAGGTTCGGCGCGACTCCGGCCATGGACGCCGCGACATCACCAGCATCTGCGGCGCGCAGGCCGAGCGCTGCGCTTAGCTCCGGCCCCCAGAATCCAAACGCGACATCTGCGCGCTCGAACGCGCCGTGCAGTCCCTTCGCCACGGCGTCGCGTTCGCCCTGGCTGGGGTACGTGAAGCCGCGCAGCAGCCGCCGCTCCTCCTGCCCCAGCACCGCAACTTCAATGCGCGACGGATCGACAGCCGTGATCACATCGATAAGGGCCGGATCCAGGGCAAACGTAACCAGCACTCGCACGGCTGAACTCATCTAGTCACTCACAATCCTCGCTCTTAATGAGGCAGGCTACGATCATTGCACGCCGAGCGTTTTGCCGGACTTCGTTGAGGTACCCAACCCCGCGCGGGCTACAACGCCCGCGCTACATGGGCTCATCACCCACTCGCTTCCCACACGTCCGCCGCCATCAGATCCGCATACGTCTCGCGGCGGCGGACGAGGCGCGCCTCGCCGTCGCGCACGACGACGACGGCGGGCTTCAGCGCCATGTTGTAGTTGCTCGCCATCGTCAGACAGTACGCGCCCGAGGCCGGCAGCGCGATCACATCTCCTGGCTGCATCGCCGGAAGCCGGGCGTCCTTGACGAGGATATCGCCGGACTCACAGTACTTGCCGGCGATCGTGACGGTCTCGATCGGCACATCATCGGCGCGATTGACGACGACGGCTTCGTACTTCGCGTCGTAGATCGCCGGGCGAATGTTGTCGGCCATGCCGCCATCGACGGACACCCACGTGCGCAGCCCCTCGACGTCCTTGCGCGCGCCGACTGTGTACAGCGCGACGCCCGCGCGCGCAACGAGCGATCGTCCCGGCTCGACGAAGAGATGCGGCGGCCGCAGCTTATACTCGGCGCAGCGGCGCAGGAACGACGACACGATCGCCTCGGCATAGACGTTGATGTCCGGCGCCGGCGTATCGCGCATGTACTGCGACGCGAAGCCGCCGCCGGGGCTGTATTCGCGGAAGTCGAGCGCGTGCTTGATAATCATCTCCGCCGCGAACGACAGCATGACGGCGTTCGCTTCGTCGTAGGGCGAGACATCGAACAGCGGCGAGCCGAGATGGCAGTGCAGGCCGACGAGATCGACGCCGGCGAGCCGGCTCGCATCGGCGACCGCCTGCTCGGCTGCGCCCGTGCTGATCGGCAAGCCGAACTTCGTGTCGAGCGTGCCGGTCGTCGTCTTGGCGTGCGTATGCGCATCGACGCCGGGCGAGAGGCGGAGGATGATCGGCTGCACGCGGCCGAGTGTGCGGGAGATGCGGTCGACCATCTCCAGCTCGTGGAAGTTGTCGACGATGATGCGGCCGATGCCGGCGTCGATCGCCTCCCGCAGTTCGTCTTCGCCCTTGTTGTTGCCGTGAAAGTGGCAGCGCGCCGCCGGAAAGCCGGCTGACAATGCCACGGCCAGTTCGCCGCCGGAGACAACATCAAGCCCGATGCCTTCGTCGCGCGCGACCGACGCCATGAAGCGGCTGAGATACGCCTTCGACGCGTACGTCACTTCCGTATCGGCGTAGCGCGACGTGAATGCGGCGACGTATTCGCGGCAACCAGCGCGGAGCTCGATCTCGTCGAAGACGTAGAGCGGCGAGCCGAACTGGCGCGTCAGCTCCTGCGCGTCGAGGCCGCCGATGCTCAGGCGTCCGCTGGCCACCGCCGCCGTGCGCGGAAAAATCGGCGCATATGCTGGATCGAACGACATCAGCGCTCCCCTGCTCGGGCTGTTGCGAACTACACCGGACGCCGGGACAGGCAGAGTATACGCAGCCGCTATTGGGCGCAGAAGTGGCCCGGGATCGCGCGAGCGGCGGAAACTGCGTACGATCGTGCCATGCAACTCGCGATCGATGCCGCCGACGATTTCCCGGGGATCGCGCTTGCCGTCGATGGCGTCGCCGGACTGACGGCGACGTGGCACAGCGAACGCAACCATAGCGTCGAGCTGCTGCCCAACATCGACCGGCTGCTGAGCGAAGGCGGCCGCACGAAGGACGACATCGACGCTATCTTCGTCGATATCGGGCCCGGCGGCTATGCGGCGCTGCGCGTCGGCGTCAGCATCGCGAAGGCGCTCGCCCACGCGCTCGACGTGCCGATCGCCGGCGTCGGCCGCCTCGAACTCGATGCCTATAACGTGGCGCCTGACGCGGCCGGACGGCGCATCGTCGCCGTGCACCGCG
>JBBQVO010000067.1:0-15613 GCA_038211505.1 Dehalococcoidia bacterium
GATGCTGCGGCCGGCGCTCTGCCTTCTCGCTTGCGAGGCCGTGGGGGGCGATGTCGCGCGGGCGATGCCGGCGGCGGCGGCGCTGGAGCTCGTGCATAACTTCACGCTGATCCACGACGACATCGAAGACAGCAGCGATACGCGTCACGGCCGGGACACGCTCTGGCGCATCGCCGGCGTGCCGCTGGCGATCAACGCCGGCGACGGCATGTTCGTGCTGGCGCGGCGCACGTTGCTGTCGATGGCGCGCACGGGCACGCCGGCCGATCGGGTGTTGGGAGCGGCGCAGATCCTCGATGAGGCGTGCGTCGCGCTGTGCGAGGGGCAGCACTCTGATATCGAGTTCGAGGCGCGCGAGCGCGTGAGCATCGACGAGTATGAGGTGATGATCGCCGGCAAGACGGCGGCGCTGCTTGGCGCGTCGGCCGCGATCGGCGCGATCGCCGGCGGCGCCAACGTGGCGGCGGTGCGCGCGATCGAGCGATGCGGGCGGATGCTTGGCATGGCGTTCCAGATCCAGGACGACGTGCTCGGCATCTGGGGCGAAGCGGATGTTACGGGCAAGCCCGTCGCCGACGATATTCGATCGCGCAAGAAGTCATTTCCGATCGTCTGGGCGCTCGATCACGCGACGAGCGTGCAGACGAAGCGCCTCGCGCAGCTCTACGGATCGGCCGAGATGACCGACGATGTGGTCGACGAAGTGCTATCGATCATGGAGGAGGCGGGCGCGCGCGAGAAGGCGACATCGGAGGCGCGGCTGTGGGCTGATCACGCGGTCAAGCTGCTCGGCGAGCTCAATCTCGCGGATGAGCGGCGGCAGGACATCGAGGCCGTCGCGCGCTTCTTCGTCAACCGGACGGCGTGATGCGAGCGCCAAGAATGGAGATCGAATGAACAAGAAGGCCGTGCGGGACATCGACGTCGACGGCAAGCGCGTGCTCGTGCGCGTCGACTTCAACGTGCCGATCGATAAGGCGACGGGCGCCATTCTTGATGACACGCGGATCCGGGCGGCGTTGCCGACGATCAACTATCTGCGCGAGCACCATGCGAAGACGATCCTAGTGTCGCATCTAGGGCGGCCGGACGGGAAGGTGGTGGAGTCGATGCGGCTGGCGCCGGTGGCGGCGCGGCTCGGCGAGCTGCTCGGTGCGGGCGTGACGGCGGCGACGGATGTCGTCGGTGCGTCGGCGCAAGCGGCGGTCGAGGCGCTGCAGCCGGGCGGCGTGGTGATGCTGGAGAATGTGCGGTTCGAGCCGGGCGAGGAGCAGAATGATCCGGCGTTCGCGAAGAAGCTGGCGTCGTTCGCCGATGTGTACGTCAACGACGCCTTCGGCACGGCGCATCGCGCGCACGCATCGACGGCCGGAGTCGCCGCCGATCTGCCAGCTGTCGCGGGGCTGTTGATGGAGAAGGAGATCGACTATCTCGGACGCGTCGTTACGAATCCGTCGCGACCCGTGGCGGCGATCATCGGCGGCGCGAAGATCAGCTCGAAGATCGCCGTCCTGCAGCATCTGCTCTCGAAGGTACAGGTGCTGCTGATCGGCGGCGGCATGGCGAGCACGTTCTTGAAGGCGCAGGGCATCGGCGTCGGCGCCTCGCTCGTCGAGGATGAACAGCTGGCGACGGCGCGTGAGGTCATCGCCGAGGCGGAGCGGCGGAGCGTGACGCTCGGCTTGCCGGCCGACGCCGTGATCGCCGACAAGTTTGCGGCCGACGCGCACTCGCGCATGGTGAATGTCGCCGACGTGCCGGAGGGCTGGATGATCCTCGACATCGGCCCGAAGACGGTGGCGGCGTACGAAGCGAAGTTGCGCGACGTGAAGACCGTCGTCTGGAACGGTCCGATGGGCGTCGCCGAGTGGCCGTCGTTCGCGGAAGGCTCACACCAACTCGCGCGCTTTCTCGCCGATCTCGATGCGATTGTCGTCATCGGCGGCGGGGAAACGGTGGCGATGGTGACGGAGCTTGGGATCGCCGATCGCTACGCTCACGTCTCCACGGGCGGCGGGGCGTCGCTGGAGTTCCTTGAGGGGAAGACGTTGCCGGGTGTCGCCGCGCTGCGGGACGCGCGTTAGAGGTTAGAGGTTAGACGATGAGCGACTAATTCGGGTGGATCTCAAGCTGTCCGCCTCAGGTTCGCAAATCGATGTCGCTTTGCCGGTGGTCACGTCCCTTCAGGCGTTCGACGGTTGATCCGTTTCCTTGAATATCTCGAAGCCCAATTTCGCATTGCCATGGACTTCCTGTCGGAGCGGTATTTCAGTGAGATACCGCCCGGTGGCTGGCCCATGGCCGACCCCGAACATGGGGAGACTGGTTGGCGCGGTCGATGCCGGCGGTGACGGCGGACAGATCCCGGTGAACGCCGGAGGCGTGATCGACTGGGGAACGTCTCAATATCGCTAGGCACGTGAGCGTCTTCGGAAGCGCCCGACTGAGTGTCCGCCGTTACGTGTAGACTCGGCCACTCTCGTCGACCTTGAATTCCCAAGTTCCAACAATTGAACCGACGGCTCCTTGGTGCGGGTCTTGGCTAATAAATTCGCAGCTGACGGACCAGTATCGATCCGTCCACCCCAAAAAGTGCGGCTGTGGGACGTACCGCCAGCAGTTGTAATAGCCACCGATGGCGTAGCCTTGCGCAGCCTTCTCGGTCAGTTGCCGCTGAAGCCATGCTTCGACGTAACGCACGGCGGTCACGCCGTCCATCGTTGCTGGCGGCGGTGTCGGTGCCGCCTCGGTGCTGGTAGGTACCGCAACATACGCTTGCGCCGTCGCGGTGAGTATCGCGTACGAATTCGCAAAGCTTCGTCGAATCTTGCCTGTGCCGTCGCGCTTACGTCGGGAACGGCAGCGACAGGTATTGGCGTCTCGATCTGTGAGCGAGGGGCGCGTCCCCATGCTGCCGCGCTCGGATCGCAAGATCCCGCCGTGGTTGCTCTCGACGATCGTCCTCGCGCGTGTCCAAGCGATGCTGGCGCAACTCACACGCCGATTCGAGATGGTGGTAGCGGAGCGTTGGTCGGGGACGCAGCCCGCGGAGTTAAAGAGGTTGCCACGGCTTTCAGGCAATCGGCTGGCGTACCGCAAGCCTCGAGCGTTGGACTCTCTGCAGGATGTGCGGTCGCGGTTGGCACCGATCCTGGGGTACGCTTGGGCTCGACAACGATGATCCTTGTCGTGCAGGCTGCAAGTCCGCAGACCGCCAATAGCGCAGTGATCGCACGCAAGCCGTTCATCGACAAATCCTCACCTCGGAGGAGTATCACTGCGAGACGGACCCAGCCCAATGCGTGATTGCCCTAAATTTGGACCAAGCGCGAATTCGCCGCTCTGAGTCCGATCCGAGCGTGTTCATAACGCGAGCGCCGATTATACTCACGACGCTATGGCTGATGAGAAGATTCGGGTGTTGATCGCGAAGCCGGGGCTCGACGGGCATGACCGCGGAGCGAAGGTCGTTGCGCGGGCGCTGCGCGACGCCGGCATGGAGGTGATCTACACGGGCATCCGCCAGACGCCCGACATGATCGCCGAGGCGGCGCTGCAGGAAGACGTCGATGTGATCGGGCTGAGCATCCTTTCCGGGGCGCACATGGAGCTGTTTCCGCGCGTCGTGAAGGCGTTGCGTGAGCGCCAGATCGAGCCAGACGAGGTGCTGCTGTTCGCCGGCGGCATCATCCCGGACGCCGATATCGAGCCGCTGAAGCAGACCGGCTTCCAGGCGATCTTCGGGCCCGGCACCTCGACAGAAGACATCATCAAGTTCGTCCGCGACTGGGCCGCACGGCGCCCGGCGCGCGCCACCTAACCCATGCCGACGGTCGAAGAACTCGTCGAGCGGCTGCTCGCCGGCAACCGCCGTGCGCTCTCACGCCTGCTGACGCTGATCGAGAACGATGCCCCCGAAGGCCGCCGCGCGCTGGCGCAGCTGTATCCGAGATCCGGCGTGGCACAGACGATCGGGCTGACGGGATCGGCCGGCTCCGGCAAGAGCACGCTGAGCGGAGCGCTGGCGCGCGAAATGCGACGCCGCGGCAGGACGCTCGGCATCGTGGCGATCGACCCGTCGAGCCCGTTCAGCCAGGGTGCGCTGCTCGGCGACCGCATCCGGATGCAGGATCTGACGTCGGATCCGGAGGTGTTTCTTCGCAGCATGGCGAGCCGTGGCAATCTCGGCGGCCTGGCTCCATCGACGGCGGGCGTGGTGACGGCGCTCGATGCATTCGGCAAGGACATCGTGCTCGTTGAGACCGTCGGCGCAGGACAGGACGAAGTCGAGATCGCGGCGATGGCCGATACCACCGTGGTGGTGCTGACGCCGGGCACGGGCGACGACGTGCAGGCGATGAAGGCGGGCATCATGGAGATCGCCGACATCCTCATCGTCAACAAGAGCGACCTGCCGAATGCCGACTTGCTGGCGCGGCAGATCGCTTCGATCGTCGATACGTCGCCGGCGGCTCACGACGAGGGCGGCCGACGCACGCCGATCATCAAGACGGCCGGCGGCCTCAACGAAGGCGTCGACGCGCTGGCCGACGCGATCGAGGAGCATCGCGCGTACATCGCGAAGTCGACAGTGCACGATGAGCATCGCCGCGATCAGGCGCGCCACCAGGTGCTCGCGCTGGCGCGCCAACGGCTGATCGATCGGCTCGTCGCCCAGCACACCAGCGACGGGCGGCTGGAGTCGCTCGTCGAGCGCGTCGCGCGCCGGGAGCTCGATCCGCATTCGGCGGCCGACTCGCTGATCGCAGAGTAGGGCAGCCGCCATCATCAAGGTGATGTCGCGTACGTCAGAGGGTTCGCTCGATCTCGATTTCGGCGACGACGGGGAAGTGATCGCTCGGGTAGACGGGCGGGGCGGCGTCGCGGACGATCGTGCAGGTGCGCGTTGTTGCTGATGACGATGCGCCGTCGCGGGTGACGATCCAGTCGATCCGGCGGGGGCGGTCGTCGGGGCGGTCGAACGGGTAGCCACGCCAGCCGTGGTTGGTGTACGACTCGAGCGGATCGTCGCTGTTGTTGGCGGCGACGTGGGCATCGGCGAAGCCGGCTTCGGTGAAGACGCGATACGCGGGCGAGCCGGGATCGTCGTTGAAGTCGCCGGTGATGATCGCGGCGGCGCCGTTCGCCTGCAGCGCGCTGACGCGATCGACGATCAGGCGCGCGCCTTGCACGCGCGCTTCGTCGCTGACGTGATCGAGGTGCGTGTTGAGGTGCACGATCGTCGCGCCGCTCTCGACGCAACGGAAGATGATCCATGCGGCGGAGCGGATGCAGTCCGTCGCCCACGATCGGGAGTGGCGGTCGGGTGTCTCGCTCAGCCAGAAGCCGCCGGAGTCGATCGGGCACAGGCGGCTCGGGTTCCAGTAGATCGCGGGCCATTCGTGCGGCGGCGCGTCGCCGTATTCGGGCCACGCTGTCCAGTGGTACGCGGTGAGTTCGCGCTGGTAGGCCTTGAGGTTGCCGGTCTGCACCTCCTGCATGCCGATCAGATCCGGCTCGTGCGCGCGGATCGTGGCGATGTTCAGCGATTCGCGATGGCGCCACTGATTGACGCCGTCGTCCGGATGATAAAAGCCGCGGACGTTGAAGGTCATGACGCGCAGCTTCTCGGTCGCCGTCATCGTTCGATGATCAGCGTCGATGTGTCGGCCGGCGGACGTGGCTTCGGCTTGGCGCCTGACGCTGGATATCCGACGACGACGAACGCTTGCGCGACGTAGTCGTCAGGCAGGTCGAGCATCTCGCGTACGGCCTCGGGCGCGAAGAGCGGCGCGGAGATCCAGTACGACGCGAACCCACGGGCGTGGGCGGCGAGCATGATGTTCTGCATGCCCGCGCCGACGGACTGTTGCGCCATCGCCCACTCGTTACGGGCGCGCCGGTCGTCCGGCCAATCGCGGAGGCCCTCGTGCGTGAGGCAGGCGAGGATCAGCGCTGGCGCCGTGGTGATCTGGCGGTGCGACTTACGGAGCAGCTTTTCGACACGCGCGGGCGGATGTCCGTCGCGTTCCAGATCCGCGCGCCACGCGGCGCCCATGGCGACTGCCAGTGCGGGCCGGCGGCCGGGGGAGACGATGACGTAGCGCCAGGGGCGCGTATGGTGTGGCGCCGGGGCGAGACAGGCGAGCGCGAGGAGTTCGCGTACGATGGCGGAGCTCAGCGGGCGATCGGCGAGTTGCCGGAGCGAGCGGCGCGTCTCAATGGCTTCGATCAAATCCATTGCGTTCTCGTCTCAAATGCTCGCGTTCGCCGCTCAAAGACCCAAATTCCACACGAATGCGGCTCGCGTGATCTGCTACGCATGGCTCGCTGATGTGGCCGCGCGTACACTCAGCCAAACGGGCACGGAACCGCGGACTCAACCGGCGAGTACGCTTGATCCGACGGCTGATTGTGAGCGTAACAGAAGCAGATGTCAGCAACGACCGAATACACACTGCCGGCTGAGGCGCACGCGAAGCTCGACGCGCTCGTCGATTCTATCGAGCACCGGCCCGGCGACATGATCGACGTGCGGGAGTTCGACGAGCTGCAGTCGCGGCTCGACGTGCGGAGGGTCGTCGCGACGCTGCCGGAAGGTTTGTCGGAAGACGACTTCATCGGCATCCTCAAGCTGGCGCTGCTGACGGAGTGCGCGACGGAGACGTATGGCGACGCCTTCGCGGTGCGCGCGAAGCAGTTCGACGCGCCGTGGCTCGGCCGCTTCAACGAACGCGTCTGGGTGCCGGATGAACTGACGCATCACACGCCGTACAAGTACATCCTGATGAGCATGGGAGTGTCGGAGGAGGAGCTCGATCGCGAGATCCGGCACACGCAGCAGATCGACTACATCCACAAAGGCGGCGATACGCCGGCGCACGTCACGACGTTCGGCATCGTGCAGGAGTATCTGACGGACAACTGGCACGGCCTTGTCGCGAACATGCTGCGGACGGCGTCGCCGGAGGCGGCGTACATGGCGACGCGCATCAAGCGGCGCGAGACGCTGCACACGGTGTGGTACCGCGACATGACGGCACTGCAGGTTGAAGCGAACCCGCGGTTGATACGGAACGTCGCCGAGGGGCTGCTGAAGTTCGAGATGCCGGGCAACACGCTCGTGCCGGAGTTGCAATCGTCCGTCAGCCGCTGGATGCCGTTCATGCACGCCGACTTCGAGCGGATCACGCGCGATCTCGTGCGGCTCGTGTACGAGACGATGAGCGATACGCGACGCGCGGGCGCGCTGCTCGTCGAGATCGCGGCGGAGAAGGGGTTCACACTCGGGCCTGTTTCGCCACGCACGATCCAGGCGGCGGTGAACCGCCTGGGCGGGCCGGGCTACGGGTTGCTGGGCGAAGCCTTGCTGCAACGCGTCGGGCTGAGCTACCTGTTCCGGCATGAGCGCGAGACGCAGGACAGCGCCTTCGCGCTGTACGACGGCGCGTATGAGCGCGTGCGATCGTTGCTGCGGACGTGGATCGCCAACCAGATCGACTTTCACCTGGGTGTCTGACGCGAGCGTCGACGCGAACGGCACGGATCGAGGGCCGCGCATCGGGCGTTGGTCAGCGCTTCAGCGTGCGCGCGGCTACCCATTCGTAGAGCGGCCGTGGCAGCGCGGTGAAGAGCTTCAAGGGCACGGAGAGGCGCCGCGGGAAGGCGATCTCGGTGTGGCCGGCGAGCAGGCCCGAGATGATCTCTTCGGCCGCCTGGTCGGGGCGCAGCAGGAACGGCATGGGGAAGTCGTTGTGCTCGGTGAGGCCGGTCTTGACGAAGCCGGGGTTGACTGTGGTGACGCCGACGCCGAACTTCGCGACGTCGAGCCGCAGCGACTGCAGCAGATAGTTGACGGCCGCCTTCGTCGATCCGTAGGCCTCGGCGCGCGGGAAGCCTCCGTAGGCGCTCATGCTGCCGATGCCGACGATCTCGCCGGAGCGGCGGGCGATCATGTCCGGCAGCACGGCGGCGATGGCGCGCTGCATGCCCGTGTAGTTGACGGCGATCATCTTCTCGAAGGCGTCGGTGTCCCAGTGTTCGACGTCGATCGCGCTCCAGACGCCGGCGTTGTAGATGACGATGTCGATGCGGCTCCACTGCTCGCGCAGCTCGGCGGCGATGCGCGGCAGCGCGGTCGCGTCGGTGACATCGGCGGGCTTGACGATGATCGGGAGGGCGGCGCGCGCATGAGCCGCCGCCATCTTCTCGAGCGCGGCGCCATCGCGGGAGCTGATGGCGAGTTGCGCCTTCTTCGTCACGAGTTGCGGCACGAGTTCGGCGCCGATGCCGGTGCTGGCGCCGATCAGCCAGACACGCTTGTCACGCAGTTCCATGGGTCACGTCTCCTTCTTGTGCACACGCTGCCGCTCGTCGAAGATCGGGAGCGCGCGTGAAGATCGCTATCGTCGGCGCCGGGATCGCCGGGCTCGCGGCCGCCTATCTGTTGAATCGCGCGCACGAGATCGATCTCTTCGAGCGGGCGGACTATGCCGGCGGCCATGCCAACACTGTGACGATCGATGCGGGCGGGCACGAGGTTGGACTTGATACTGGGTTCCTCGTCTACAACGAGCATACGTATCCGGGGCTTACGAAGCTATTCCACGATCTGGGTGTCAAGACGAAACCGGGCGACATGTCGATCAGCGTGCGCTGCGACGCCTGCCGTGTCGAGTACAGCAGCCGCGGACTCGGCGGCATGCTGGCGCAGCGACGAAGCATCGCCAGCCCGCGGCGGTTGACGATGGGGTACGACGTCGTGCGGTTCTATCGCGATACGCGCCGGGCGCTGGCGAGCGGCGCGTACGCCGATGCGACGATCGGTGAGTTCATCCGCGAGCGGGGCTACGGCGGGGAATTCGTGCGCCACTTCCTGCTGCCGCTGGCGGCGATGGTGTGGTCGACGGCGCCGGGCGAGATCGCGACGTTCCCCGTGCAGTATTTCCTGCGCTTCCTGCACAATCACGGCATCATCGGCATGCAGCCAGCGTTCGTCTGGCGCACGGTCGACGGTGGATCGAAGAACTACGTGCGGGCGATGACGGAGACGTTCCCGTGCCGGACGCATCTCTCGACGCCGGTGCGCTGCGTGACGCGCGACGCTGACGGCGGGGCGGTCACGCTCGCGAGCGGCGAGCGGCGGCGATACGACGCTCTGGTGCTGGCGTGTCACGCCGATCAGGCGTTGCGGATACTTGGCGACGCGTCGGAGGAGGAGCGGGTGGCGCTCGGCGCGTTCCGGTATACGCGCAATCATGCGGTGCTGCATACGGATGCGTCGATGCTGCCGCGGCTTCCGGCGGCGCGGGCATCGTGGAACTACGCGACGGGCGATTGCCGGGGCGACGGCGCGTCGCTGGGGATGACGTATCACCTCAACCGACTGCAGGCGCTCGACGAGCCGCTCGACTACTGCGTGTCGCTGAACGCGAACGGCATCCTGCCTGATACGATCATCCGTGAGATGACGTACGACCACCCGCAGTACTCGTTTGACTCTTTGGCGGCGCAGGCCGCGATCGCGCGGCTGAATGGCAAGCGCGGCACGTACTTCGCGGGCGCTCATCTCGGCTACGGGTTTCACGAGGACGGCCTCGCATCGGCGGTGCGCGTCGCCGCCGACTTCGGGATCGCGTTATGAGAGGGCTGCGATCGAAGCTCTATGCCGGGAACGTGTGGCACCGGCGGACGTCGCCGAAGGCGTACGAGTTCCACTACGGCGTCTACTACTTCGACCTCGATCTCGACGAGATCGGCGATGTCGATCGTGGCATTCGGGTCTTCGGCTACAACCGCCGCAACGTCCTTTCGTTTCGCGACAGTGATCATATGAGCGCGTCTGGTCTTGGCATCCGCGATGCGCTGCGGGAGCATTTGTCCGCGCGCGGGGTCGATCCTGACGGCGTGCGGGTCTCGCTGCTGACGAACACGCGCGTGTTTGGCTACGTGTTCAATCCGGTGAGCTTCTACTTCGTGCGCGATCGGGCGACGCTGGTGCTCCAGCATGTGATCGCGGAGGTGCACAACACGCACGGCGAGCGGCACGTGTACGATCTCGATCGCGCGCCGGGCGGGGAAGTCTACGCTTCGACGGCTGAGAAGGCGATGTATGTGTCGCCGTTCATCGAGATGGATGCGCGGTACGCGTTTGAATGCCGCGAGGATCCGGGCGGCGCGTATGATCTGCGGATCGATGAGTATCGCGGGGACGATTTGTTCTTTCAGGCGCAGTTGCGTGTCGCGCCTCAGCCGCTGACGAACGCGAACGTGACGAAGATGCTCATCCGTTATCCGTTCATGACGCTGAAGACGATCGGGCTGATTCACTGGCAGGGGCTGAAGTTGTGGCTACGAGGCGTCAAGTATCTCCCGTACACGCCGCCGGATCGCGAGGCGCGTCGATGACGCAGCCGGTGCAATGGCTCGCTGCTCGCGCCGCCGAGCGCGTCGCGACGCGCATGGCCGCATCGATGCGCGAAGGGCAGCTTGATGTGGTGTTTCCCGGCGGCAAGCGACGGATGTTCGGCACGCGCGGCGGCGAGCCGCGGGCGACGCTTCGCATCCACGACGACGAATTCTTCATGCGTGTGCTTCGCGGCGGCGAAATCGGCTTCGGCGAGGCGTGCGTCGACGGACTGTGGTCGAGCGATGATCTCGTGGCGCTGCTCGAGCTGGGGATCGCGAACCGGCGGCATGTCACGTTCAACGCATCGTGGCTGACGGCGGCCGCGCGGCTGAAGGATGTGCGCTGGCACCGGGGTCGCGCGAACACACCGGCGCGCGCGAAGGAGAACACCCACGAGCACTACGATCTCGGCAACGACTTCTTCCGTCTCTTCCTCGATCAAACGATGACGTATTCGTGCGCCTACTTCGCGTCGGACGATGAGCCGCTCGAAGACGCGCAGCTCCGGAAGTACGCGATGCTCTGCGACAAGGCGGGCATTGTACCGGGCGATCACGTGCTGGAGATCGGGTGCGGTTGGGGCGGCTTCGCGATGTACGCGGCGGAGCGATTTGGCTGCCGCGTCACATCGATCACGATCTCGGAGGAGCAGCTGAAGCTGGCGCGCGAGCGTGTGGCCGCCGCCGGACTGGCATCGCTGATCGACGTGCGGTTCTGCGACTATCGCGAGATCGAAGGTCAGTTCGACAAGATCGTCTCGATCGAGATGTTCGAGGCGGTGGGCGCCGAGTACTTCGCGGCGTTCTTCGCCGCGTGCGATCGCGCGTTGAAGCCCGGCGGGCGGATGGCGCTACAGACGATCACGGTGCCTGACCGATCGTTCGACGCGCTGCGTGACGGGGTGAACTGGGTGCAGAAGTACATCTTCCCCGGCGGCATGCTGCCGTCGATCGGCGAGATCGAGCGCGCGTTGCGAGACACGTCGCTGGTGATGAGCGCGGCCGAGGACATCGGCCCGCATTACGCGCTGACGTTGCGGCGGTGGCGGGAGCGCTTCCTGCAGCGCAGCGAGGAAGCCGATCGCCTCGGCTTCGACGCGCGATTCCGGCGCATGTGGGAGTACTATCTCGCGGTGAGCGAGGCCGGCTTTCGGTCGCGCAACACGGGCGACGTGCAGGTCGTCATCGACAAGCCGCGATTGAGGACGGCGCCGGCGTTCGCGTGTGCCGAGGCATCCGGCCGCGTTTCGACGTTTGTATCAGCGAAGTAGCCCCGACAGCATCGAGGAGGCCAGTTGGCTACCCCTCCCAGATCACGGTTCGGTCGCCTCGTGAACTGGCGTCGGCTGATGATTGCCGGGCCGCTGCTGATCGCGGCCGCCATCGCGATCTATGTGCTCGCGCCTCACGCCGACGCCGCAACGCCGCGAGCGACGCTTGTCGTCACGCCCGCAGGCGCCGATCGACACGGCGGCGTGCATACAGGTGATATCGCGCGCGACTTCGCGGGACGATCGCCGGGCGGAGACGACGTGCGGCTAAGTGATCTTCGGGGCAAGCCGGCGATCATCAATTTCTGGGCCACGTGGTGCGCCAGCTGCCTCGCCGAGATGCCCGACCTGAAGTCCGTGCAGGACGAGATTGGCGCAGACAGTATCGGCATCGTGGCTGTGAACACGGGCGAGCGCTCGTCCACCGCCACGGCGTTTCTTCAAACCCTCGACGCCCCCGCGTTTCATGTGGTGATGGATCCGACGCTGAATGTCGCGGACGCCTACGGCGTGTTCGGCCTCTCGTACAGCGTCTTCGTCGATGCCGACGGCGTCATCCGCGCGACGTATGCGGGCCAGCTGACGAAGGAACTGATCCATCAGTACATCAGCGCGACAATGGCCAAGCAGGACGCACCGCCTGCGCCAAAGCGACTACGCCTCCTGGGCAACGTCGAGGCGCGAAAGCGCGCGCTCGTGGTGCGCACATCCGGATCAGGTGCGGTGTCGTTTGCGTCGAAGAGCCTGCGTTGCGACGACAACTATTGCGCATCGGAG
This sequence comes from Dehalococcoidia bacterium, assembly GCA_038211505.1. Lineage (GTDB taxonomy): Bacteria > Chloroflexota > Dehalococcoidia > DSTF01 > JACRBR01 > JBBQVO01. Next base: position 12,456 of record JBBQVO010000067.1, read on the forward strand.
ACGATCGACGCGCTTGCGGCGACGATCGGCGTGACGAAGGTGGAGCGCCATCTCGACGCCGATCCCCCGCGAGTCGACGTAACGTTCGACCGTAACGTGCTGTCTGTCGACGGATTGACAATGACGCTCGCGGATCTGCTCGGGCAGCTGCCGGATCCGCTGTATCAGGGCGATCTCCAGATCGAGAGGCAGTAGGAGAGCCGGCATTCGGGCGGGCTTGAGGGTGAGGTGCGATGCGCTCGCAAGGTCGGGCGCGTGGGCCTTCCGACTTCGCAACGCCTGCGGCGGTACGATCTCGTCTAGCTCGTAGCGAGGAGGACGAATCGCCATGCATGAGATCGTACTGCCAGCCAGCCGCCTCACCCGGATTCGCAACAGCTATCGCAATCCCGCGCAGGCCGCGTTGGTGGCCCGCATACCTGTCATCGGCCGTCGCGTGCCTCTGCGCGCGTTCTGGCGGTCGCGGCCCGTCGATCTCGCGCGCTCGGCCGCGCCGTATATGACGGCGGTTGTCGATGCCACGTCGGTTGCTGCCGCCGCTGGTCGCGGCGGCATCGTTAGGACGGCAGCGCGACTCGATGATGCGCGCCAGCGGCCGGAGGTGCAGCGGGCGGTCGGCGCGATCGCTGAACGGGTGCCCGATGTGCGCGAGACGCGGCATCGCGTCGCCGACGCGGCGCGACATCGCGCAGCCCACGCACGAGAGCTATCCACTGCCGATCTTCCGCTGCCGGGCCGGCGATGGCCGCTGGCGTTGTTCGCTGTCGCGGCGGGCGCGTTCGCGATGTACTGGCTCGATCCGGCGCAGGGACGCAGGCGTCGCGCTCTCATGCGGGATCGTTTCGTGCATGCCGGACACGTTGTCACGCGCGATGTTCCGCATCGCGTCGAGCGGCGGGGCCGGATGGTGCGCGGGATGGCGACGGGGGCCCGTCACAGTGCTGCGCATCTGGTGCGTGGCAGCAGCGACATCGTCGTCGACGATGAGACGCTGGTGGCGCGCGTGCGTTCAGAGGTGCTGGGCGGCGATCGCTATCACGCGGGCGAGATCAACGTCGACGCGTACCAGGGGTGCGTGACGTTACGCGGGCAGCTCGATACGCCGGCGGAGATCGCGCGGCTGATCGGATCGGCGAAGGGCGTCGCTGGCGTGAGCCGCATCCGATCGTACCTGCATCTGCCGGACGAGCTGGCGCCGAACAAAGCCGAGGTGTACGAGCTCGAGCACATGCCGTCGTTGTAGCGTCGCCGCGAATTGCGCGGCAGCCCACGGGCCTGACTGTTAGGCTGAGGTCATGTGCGGCCGATTCACGCTGACGCGGCAGGGACTCGAAGCGATCGCGGGCGAGTTAGACGCGGCGCTCGCGCCGGACGACGTCGCGATCTACCGCCCGCGTTACAACATCGCACCGACGGATCAGCACTGGGTCCTGCGGACGAAGTTCGAGCAGCGCGAGTTGCTGCCCGCGCGCTGGGGCCCGATCAACAACTGGGCGCCCGATGCCAAGGGCGCCTTCAAACAGATCAATGCGCGCGCCGAGAGCGCGCCGAGTCGGCCGGCGTTCCGCGACGCGTTCGAGCGGCGGCGCTGCGTGGTGCCGGCGGACGGCTTCTTCGAGTGGACCGGCTCGAAGGAGGCGCGGCAGCCGATCTGGTTTCATCCGCCGGACGACGAGCTTTTGCTGTTCGCGGGGCTCTACGAATCGTGGACCGATCCGGCCAACGCGCAACGACTACGCACATTCACGATTCTAACGACGAGCGCGAACGATGTCGTCGCGCCTGTGCATGATCGGATGCCTGTGATCCTGGCACAGGATCGGATTGACGAGTGGCTGCACGTGCCGACGCAGGATCAACGCGCGTACGCAGACGGGCTGCGGCCGCTGCTCGCGCCGGCGGGCGATGATGTGCTCGTCGCGACGGCAGTCTCGCGTCGCGTCAACGCCGTCGCGAACGACGACGCGGCATGTCTTGAGCCAGCGAACGATCGCGAGATCGTCGAAGCACCGCGTCTGCTGTGAGCATCGGAGCCGTCACGAGATGACGTTGCCGTCGGCGTCGGCCTCGAGCGCACCGTTGCTCATGTCGAGCAAGACCAACGGATTGCCCCAGGGATCTGTGACGACGGCGCACAAACCGATGGCGATCGGGAACGGCCCCTGCACCACGCTGCCGCCCGCGGCGACGAATCGCTCGACGGCCGGCGCCACGGCGTCGACAAGCAGATCGACTTCAGGCGGATGGCCCTCGGTGTGGATGACGAGCTCGGCATCGGTGGCGGGCATGCGCAGGCCGGCGGCGGTCGCGCTACGCCAGTTCAGCGCGTGGCCGAGCGCGTCGCGATAGAACGCGAGCCCGGCATCGAGGTCGGCCACGGGCAGACGCAGGCAATCGACTTTGCGAAAGAGCGGTTCGTCGTCGGGCATCGAACCTCCACGCTTCGGCTGTCTCACAGGCGACCGCCAACGGCACGAAGACGCTAGCGCGAGATCAGGGAGTCGAGTTCGGCGAGTAGCGCTTGTTGCTCCGGCGATGCGAACGCGGCGCGGGCGGGCTCAAGCGTCGCGACGAGCCACTCAGCGACGCCGTTCTTCAGGTCGGCGGGATGCAACGCGCCGGCGACGTACGCTTCGTCTGCTTCCTCCGGAGATGTGAAGATGAGATCGCCGCCGTGATCGGCGGTGCGAGCGATGCGGAACTCGCCGTCGCGGGCGAAGATTAGCTTGCGCGCCCAATCGAGCATGGGGTTGAACTGCGCGGAGTCGGGCGGGCAGAATGCCTTGCGGACTTTCGTGCGGATCTCGTCCTCGCTGTCGTGGATAAAGATCGCCGAACTCTTATCGGACTTGCTCATCTTCATCGATGCCCAGAAGTCGCTGAGGTCGCCGTCGGGCGGCGGCCACGTCGACGGCTTCTTGATGCCGAGCAGCAGCGGGTGATGGACGCATACTGGCTTGATCTGCGTGCCGGCGGCATCACGGAGCGGCGAAACCTTGAGCTTCGTGGCCACGTCGCGGGCGACTACGTGTGCTTTGCGCTGATCCATTCCTGCGTGGGCGATGTTGATCTGCATCGCGAAAATGTCGGCGACTTGCATTGGGGCGTAGACCAGCTTGGCGAAGTCGACCGACTCGCCTTCTTTGCGTCCGAGGATC
>JBBQVO010000068.1:0-15541 GCA_038211505.1 Dehalococcoidia bacterium
GACCGCGACATTGAGTCAGGTTCGCGGATTCGTCGAAAACAGAAACACCGGAGCGTGGGGTGTCCCACGCTCCGGCGATCTTCATCGCGTGCCGGGCCGTTAGGCGCGGTTGCGGGTGATGCCGTAGGCACCGACTGCGGCGCCGCCGATCGCGAGCGCGAGCCCGCCGAGCAGCACCAGCGTCAGCCATGAGCTGGAGCCCGTAGCCGTCGTGCCGTCACCCGTGTTCGGGGCGGCGACGCCGGTCCGAGCGGTCGTCGGCGTCGAGCCCGCGACCTGCGTCGAGCCTGCGGCGGTCGTCGGCGAACCGGCCGCGGCGGCCGAAACCGTCTGCTTGCCGCAGTCAGCGGGGACGGTCGCTTCCTGGGGAAGCGTCGGGTCGAGGTCGCTCTTCGCCGTGCCGTCGTACTTGCCGCTCTTGTCCAGGTCGATGCCGTGCTGGACGACGACGGCGTCCTTGAGGCTATCGACCGTCACGCCGGCCGGCAGGGCGAACGTGCGCGTGTAGTCGAGCTTGCCGCTCGCGTCGGCCGAAGGGAACCGGTCGACGGCCAGCACGCTCTTGTCGCTCACGTCACCCGAGGTGGTCAGCGAGACCATGACCGGGCCGTAGGACGGCGCGCCCTCGGTCGTGTTGATGATACCGTCGCCGTCCGTGTCCGCCGCGATCGTCGGGCACGTGTGCGTGCCGCCGATGTGGAGGTGCTGCGCGTGCGGCTGACTCGGCGTCAGGCCGGTCGAGTGCAGCTCCACCGTCAGATTCGATCCATTGATCGTCGCCGTCCCCGAGCCGGTCGCGCCGGAGCCGTTCAGCACGGCGAGCTGGACGGTGTAGCTCGTGCCCTGCTGCGCGTGCGCCCATCCCGCGACGCCGAGACCGAGGGCGATGGCCACAAGCGGCAACGTCACCGTTGCGTACAGTCGTCTGAGTGTTTGTCCTCTGTTCATGTGTTCCTCCTGATACCTTCCGACTTCTGAAAAACCTGTATCGCTGCGTCGAATGCCTCTCCGCCAAGCCTCATGCGTTGCGCTACGCTGCCCGGCGAAGACCAACCGCCGGCCGATACCTTCGCGTGCCGACCGTACGAGGTTCGGATCTCACGCTTATTCATAAAACGTCACGCGCGGCCCGCCCGACCAGCGCAGGGGAGGTATGTGGCCGTCCTGAGACTAAAGCGAGATACAACGAGGGCGATTTGACGATGGAATTGCCATGCCCGGGCGGATGTGGCGTTGAACGTGCCGCACAAACCGCGCGTCAAGTACCGGCGGCGCACTCGTTGCGGCGCCGCGTGCCGTCACCTACTGTGGAGCGGGTGCGGTGGCGGAGGCCCGCGGCGCCGGTATTGTGAGGCGCCACGATGACATCGATTCCCTGGAACCGCATCAACACCGGGCTACTGCTGCTCGTGCTGCTCGCGATCGTCGGGCTGTTCGCTTCTCGTGCTTACGGCGGCCCGCTCGATCCGCCCGGAGCGCCCGCGTCCACACCCGGCGGCATCGATGGCCGGATCCCGATCGATCACCTGCCCTTCACGATCTCGCAGAGCGGCTCCTACTACCTGACGAAGAGCCTCACGGGTAACGGGACGAACGACGGCATCACCGTTGCCGCGTCGAACGTCACCGTCGACCTCAACGGATTCACGCTCGACGGCGCAACAGGCCATCAAGCAGGCGTGAGGGGAACAGGAGCCGTCGGCATCACCATCGGAAACGGCACGGTGACCAACTGGTCCGAGGGCATTGATCTCGGAAATAGCTCAGGAGGAGCCGTGCGGAATATTGAGGCTTCGGGGAATACCAACTACGCGATCATTTCTCCGCAGCGCGGCATTGTGTCCGGTTGTACGGTGCACAACAACTATTCCGGTGTCTTCGTAAGGCCACGCACGCAAATGACCGGATGCAGCGTTACGCTCAGCACGGGCTACGGCGTGGTAACAGATACGGAAGCGGCAATCGAACGGAACGTGATCGAAGACAACACTGGCGCGAACGTGGCCCTAAGCGGCACGGGCATCACCGTTGCCGACAACGACCTGTTCATCTCAGGCGGCGTGGTGGACATCCTTGATCAGGGCGGCGACAACGTGGTCATCCGGAACCGTGTCACGACCTGCTCGAGCATGACCATCCTCGCCGGCACGTACGCGCCGATCGTGCGGCTCTCGGGCACGGGTACGCAGGCGGTTGGCCTCGTAAACACGAACATCGCGCTCAATCCGTTCGGCGCCGGCCTTTGCTGAGCGAACTCGATGCGATCCGCGCGGTTCGTCCGGAATCCGGGTAAGCCCGCGTTCTCTCATCGCCCCGCCATTCGCTATACTGCGCCAGCGCCCGACACGGGCGCTTCGCTTCGCACCACCGGTCGGACGGTGGCGCAGGCCGGCGTAGCTCAGTGGTAGAGCAGCTGTTTCGTAAACAGCAGGTCGCGGGTTCGAATCCCATCGCCGGCCCCAGTCGTATGATGGACGCGCGTCGCAGCTTGCGGCGCGCGTTTTTCGTTTCGGGGTAGGCGTAGTTCGGCGAGGGTCGCGTGGCGGGGCGAAGCTGGACGCTTGATGCTGGATGCTGGATCGCGATCGTCGCAGCGGCCGGCGTGTTTGCATCGTGCGGCTCATCATCGAGCGCGTCGCCGACGCCGAGCAGTCCAGCGCAAAGCGGTGCCAGTGCTGCGCATGGCAGTGCCATCGCTTCGCGTGGCAGTACGATCGCGCCGCCGACCACGAGCGCGACTCCAGCGACCACCGCCGCTGTCGCGTCCGTAACACCCGGGCCAATCGCCACCCCGGCGACGGTGCCGGCGGCCGCGCGCGTCGTCTCGCGCGGCGACACGTCGCGGCGCGCGGTCGCGCTGACGTTCGATGCGGGCAGCGATCCTGGCTTCACCGGCGAGATCCTCGATGTGCTGCAGCGCGAGCACGTGCGCGCGACGTTCAGCGTCACGGGGCTTTGGGCGGAACGCAACCGCGATCTGCTGCTGGCGATCGCGGCGCAGGGGCACGTGATCATCAACCACTCGTATGACCACGCGTCATTCACCGGCTACTCATCGCAGAAGCCGGCGCTGACGGCGGAGGAGCGCGCGCTCGAACTCTCGCGCACCGAGACGACGATCTATCATCTGGCGCAGCGCAGCACACGGCCGTACTTCCGTCCGCCATACGGCGATCTCGACGCGGGCGTCGCGCGCGACGTCGCCGCCGATGGCTATTCAACGATCGTTATGTGGACCGTCGATACGCTCGGCTGGAATCATGCGTCGGCAGACGCGATCGTTGACCGGAGCCTGGCGGGCGCGGAACCGGGCGCGATCTACGTCATGCACGTCGGCGCCGAGTCGCAGGATGCCGCCGCGCTGCCGCGGATCATCGACGGGTTGCGGGCGCAAGGCTACGCCTTCGCGACGATCGATGAGATCATCGCGCAGTGATCGCGGTCAGTGCCCGGCGATCCGGCTGCCGTTCTGTGAATGTGTGAGAGATGGGATCGACTGCCTGTAGGGGCGCCTTGATGTGGCCGCGCGTCGCCGGCCGACGACGCGGCGGCGAGATTGACGAGCTGCCCCAACTGTCATTCTGAGCGAAGCGAAGAATCTCTCCGATGTCAAGGCGAATGTCGTCCCGAGTGAGCGTCGCGGCGAACGAACTGCTGCGGCTGTCCGAAGAGATTCTCCGCTTCGCTCAGAATGACAAGGACAAGCGCTGAGAATGAACGGTTTCGGAGTACGGGACTGCTCGCATTGCGGCGGGACTGCATTGTGGCGTCGCCGAAGAGATTCTTCGCTTCGCTCAGAATGACAGTAGCGGTCAGAATGACAACCGCATTGCGTCGTGGATCACGCGACGCCGACGCGCAAAGGCGGGTGCGTACACCCCGATCGGCGTCGACGCGGGTGCTTCGACTCACGCGAATAATACTCGTAAGAATATCGTCATTGGTGCTGCAATCTCGTTCGCCGCGCGTCGATACATAGAGGACGCGCGCGCGGAGTAGGAGATCGGGCACTGGCTGCCGAACTGCCACTCGAACGAGAGAAGATCGATGACCTCGCGCTGCGACGCGGGTTCGTCGCATTGCGCTGGCTGATCACAGCGCTGTACGTCGGGCTCGTCATCTCCGGCGTGCTCGACATGAACACGATCGCCTTCGCGCTCAGCGCCAGTTCGCTGATCGCATACGACATCGCGTTCACGTGGCAGCGGTTGTACGCGACGCGGACGGATCCGCGATTCCTCACGTCGATCCGCTACTTCGACATTGTGGTGATCACGACGATTCTCGTCGCCGTGCACGATGTCCGCAACCCCGTCTGGTCGGTGTACTTCGTCAGCATCACCGCCGTCGCTCATCTCGTCACGAAGCGCGAGATGACGATGTACGTCGCCTGGATCGGATTCAACTACCTTATTGGCGCCGCGGCGGTGCAGGCGATGGGCTATCACACGCCGTGGGCGTACGTGATCGTCGTTTCGATCTGCATCCAGCTGATGGGCCTGAACGCCAGCCTGCTCGCCGGCGGCGAACAGCGCTTGCGCGACGTCATGCGGCAGGCGGCGATCACGGATTCGCTGACGGGGCTGCCGAACCGCCATCACTTTCACGAACGCTACACGCTCGACCTCGAGACGGCGATCGCCGATGGCGTGCCGCTGGCGCTGATGCTGCTCGATGTCGACCACTTCAAGGACATCAACGACCGCAAGGGCCATCCCGCCGGCGATGACAAATTGCGCGACGTGGCGCATGGGCTGCAATCCGCCATCCGCGCCGACGATCTTGTCGCGCGATACGGCGGCGACGAGTTCATCGTCGTGGCGCCGCACACGTCGCGCGACGATGCGCTGCATCTCGCCGAGCGGCTGCGCGTCGCGGCGCGCGAGAGCGAGGCGAGCGTGAGCATCGGCGTCGCTATCTTCCCGCAAGACGCGGCCACGCAGGACGAACTGATCGAGGCGGCAGATGCGGCGCTGTATCGCGCGAAGCAGGCCGGACGGAACTGCGTGCGCGACGGCGTCGCGGCATAACGGAGCACACTGTGGCGATCGCAAGCCCACCGATCTCGCCCGCGCGAACGATTCGCGGCAACGTCGCCGTCGACATCGCCGATCCGCGCTTTCGCCGTGGCGTCATCCTCTTCCGCTGGGTGATCTGGGCCGCGTACATCATCCTCGTCGCGGCCGGCGTGCTCGATATCGAGACACCGGCGGCGATCGGCGGGGTGCTCTGGATCGCTACGGTCAACGCCTGGGCGACGTGGCACGAGTTCACGCAGGAGCGCGGCACGATCTTCCCGCTGCTCACGACCTATCTCGATATCTTCAACACGTCCGTCGTGCTGCTCTCGTTGCACGATGCGAAGAACCCCGTGTGGGCGGTGTACTGCGTGACACTCGTCTCGGTCGCGCACTTCCTGACGCGGCGGCAACTCATGGTGTATCTGGTCTGGATTAGCGTGAATTACGCCGGCGTCGCGTTCGGCACGGGTCTGTTCGGGCACGATGTCTCGTGGCCGTACGTGATCGCCGTGTTAATCGCGATCCAGGTGATCGGACTGAACGCCAGTTCGCTCGCAGGCAGCCAGGAGAAGATTCGTGGCGCCATCGCCAGCGTGGCCGATACGGACTCGCTGACCGGGCTGCCGAACCGCCGCTGCTTCCACACGGTCTTCACAGCGGACTTCGAGGCATGCCGCGCAACTGGTGAGCCGCTGGCGTTGATGCTGATCGACTTCGATCATTTCAAGCGCATCAACGACACGCAGGGTCATCCCGCCGGCGATGACAAACTGCGGGAGGTTGCGGGCGCGCTGCAGGGCGTCACCCGGCGCGACGATCTCGTCGCGCGCTACGGCGGAGACGAGTTCATCGTCGTGGCGCCGCGCACGACGCGAGAAGAAGCGTTGCAACTCGCCCATCGCCTGCGATTTGCCGCGGGCGCCGCGTCTGCCACCGTCAGCATCGGCGTCGCCGTCTTCCCCGAAGCGGCGGCGACGGACACCGCCCTTATCGAGGCCGCGGACGCCGCCCTGTACCAGGCGAAAGAGGCCGGCCGCGACTGCGTCCGCGCCGCCATCGCGGCGTAACAGCGGGCAAGGTACCGCCCGCGCCACCCCTACGGGCGTCGACCCTCATGAATAGGCATTCGTGCCGCGCGCTTCGCACGAAGCTCGCGCATCACGCTTGTCGCGGCGACGCGCCCATCAACTTATGCGCCGATCTCGCGCTCCAATTCGGCGGCGGTCATCGATCCGGGCGCGGCGTGGTCGCGGGCCATGCGCATCGCCACGCGCTGCAGCGCGCTGTTGACGGGCGTCGGGACGCCGTGCAGGCGGCCGAGCAACGCGATCTCGCCGTTGAGATAATCTGACTCGATGGTGCCGGTGCCTCGCGCGAGGCTCTGCCACGACGAGCCGCCGGCGCGGACGCTGCCGGCGATCGCGGCAAGCGGCGACATCGCTGTACGACGCTGCGCCATCTCGGCGTCGGACGTCCACTTGATGTGCGCCGCTTTGTAGCACGCGATCGCTTCCTGGTACGCACGCATGTAGAGGCCGCGCGACTCGTCGCCGATATCGCACGCCGCCTGTAGCGCGTTGCTGAGATTCGAGAGCAGCTTCGCGTACTTCAGTCGCATCGGCTGATCGACGGGACGCGCGCTGAGACCGGAGTGATCGAGGTCGGCCGTGACCCGCACGATCACGTCGTCGATGCCGGATGGATAGCAGCCGGCGTCGAGGACGCCACTGATCGGCGACGCGTGCGCCTGCACGACGCCTGCCTGCAGATACGTCGCCGGCAGCACGACGAGCATCGCGTAGACGCGGGCAAATCGCCGCGAGGCCATGCGTTCGTTCTCGACGCCGTTCTGGGCGCAGATCACCGGCATGTTCGCGCCGGCGACGATGCGCAGATCGTCGAGCGCCACCGCCGCGTCCTGCGTCTTCATCGTCATCAGCACGACGTCGTCGCGCGTGAACGCGACCTCTGACGGATGTCCGACAACCGGTATCGGTAGCGTCGAGGTCGCTTCCGTTGTCTCAAGCGTCAGCCCGCGATCGCGAATCGCATCGAGATGCGCGCCGCGGGCGATGAGTGTGACATCGTGACCGTGCTCGAAGAGGCGGGCGCCGATGACGCCGCCCACCGCCCCCGCGCCGTAGATGACGTACCGCATGCGTAGAGGCTACTTCGTGTGAGTGTTAGTCGTTAGCGGATCGGGTTAGCTGAGGCGTTGCCCAACGGATTGGTGGCGCACTTGGGCAGTTGTGGCGTGCCCACGATCGAGACAGGTTTGGAAACCTGTCCGCACGAGGTGCGGTATGTGTGCTGAACTTCTGCACCTGAGGCGTACCGACGAGCGGGACAGGTTTGAACACCTCCGTACGGGAGGCAGGAGGGCGCGGAGGCGAATCCAAGATGACTGATACGCCGCTGTGCTTCGCGTACGCTGTGGTGAACTCCAACCGCTACGGGCACATGCCGAAGTGCGACGCGGCGAACTGTAGATCCGTTGAGTTGATCGTGCCGTTCTTGTCCATGTCGAAGTCGACGATGTATTGCGCGCTCGTCGATGGGCCGTACGCGGTGGCGATCTGCTGCAAGTCCGTCGAATTGACGGTGTTGTCGGTGTTCACCGTCGCGATCTCGCGCGCGTCGCCGCAGCCGTCGGCATCGGTGTTCGCCGATAACGGATTCGTGCCGTAGTAGCAGAATTCGATCGCGTCGCGCACGCCGTCCGAGTCGCTATCCGTCGCGATCGTCACGCCCATCGCCGCCGCGCACTGCGCCGTTGTCGGCTTCGATGCCGGGTTCAGCGGGTCGGTGCCGAGCGCGCACTCGGCGCCATCGAGCACGCGATCGCCGTCGGTGTCGCGCAGCAGCGGGTTCGTCGGGCCGCTGGCCGAGGGGCAGGGCGGCCCTCCCGTCTCCGTCGTGTCGGGCAGGCCATCGTTGTCGTCGTCGGGATCGCAGGCGTTGCCGGCGTTGTCGGAGTTGGCAGATGTGAGGTCGTTGTACGGTTTCTGCGGCGCGAGGTTGATCACGTTGGCGTCGGCGTTCGGTTGCGACGCATTCGCCGCCGCCGGGCAGTTGTCGGCGGCGTTGAGGACGCCGTCGCAGTCCGCGTCGCCGGCGCAGCCGCTGTTGATCTGGACCACTTGCTGGAACGTCGGCCGGTTGATCCACTCGAACGACGGTAGTCCGGCAATGCCGATCGCCGACGACTGGATCGAATCATCCGCGATCGTGCGCTTCCAGTTGGCGACGGTCGGCGAGCCGAACTCGCTCTGCAGCGAGGCTGCCGCCTGGCCGAGCGTCGACCACAACGTCGAGACGCACGTCGCGAGGACGCCTGCGCCGCAATACGTGCGCGAGAACGGATCCGTCACCGGTTGCCCCAGTACCTGCCGCAGATCCTTCTGCACGTGGCTGTAGACGCCGCCGCCAAACGCGGAGCCGTTGTGGCCTTGCGGCGGATCGTTGAGGCTGATGCCGAGATTGTTGATCGCGTTGCCGGAGCCGCTGTCGAACATCGCGTGCGCGAGCAGCGGCCACCAGGCATCCATGATCGCCGGCGCTTGCGGATCGTCGTAGGCGCCATCGTGGTTGAAGTCGCGACGGTGCGCGGCTGCCGACGCCCACGCCGAGAGCCGATCGCGCATGTCCTGCGCGCGCGCGTCGACGCTGCCGGGCGCCGTCGATCCCATCGCTTGCAGCAGCAGCGGCAGCACTTCCTGGCCGCGCAGATCGACCGTGCCGCCGTCCTCCATCGCGTTGACGAGCGCGGCGCGATCGAGCGGGCCGGCGGCGATCGCCGCCTGGATGCGCGTATTCAACATCTGCACGCGCTCGACAGGCCCGGACGAGAACGAGCGATCGTCGGCGGTGAACTGCGGCGCCGGCTTGTTGTTCCACGACGAAAGGAAGCCCTGCGGCGGATTGTACGCCGACGGCTGTGACGTTAGCGGAATGTAGCCCTGCCAGTCCCACTGCCCCGTGCCAAACGTCGGCATGTACGGGTCGACGCCCTGCGCCCGCTGCGGGCATTTGCACGAGTGCTGGTAACCGATGTTCGTGTCGTCGATGTAGAACCAGTTGAAGGTGTAATCGATGCCCGTGCCCATGTTCGTCTTGAAGTCGGTGTAGCCCTGGGTCATCTGCGCCGGATCGTTGACGCGATAGAAGCCGTGCGCCGAGCCAAGCTCGTTGCGATACGTCGAGCGCAGGCTGGCGATGGCGATCGGCGTGCCGTCGGTCAGCGTGCCACGCTGACTGATCGGGCCGTAGTCGGGCGTCCGTTCAACGCGCCACGAGATCGCCGGCGTCGTATTCTCCGTGTGCTGGTACGTCTCGATCGGCACGCAGACGCTGTTGTGCAGATAGCCCATCGAGCTCGTCGTCGCCGCGCCGCCGCCCGGCTCGCACAGCCGCAGCACCCACTGATCGACGTTGTCGGCGTCGGAGGACGTCGCCGACCAGGCGTAGTTCGTGCCGCGCCCCAGCTCAACGTACGTGTCGACGCCGGCGAACGCCGCGCCGCGCGCGTCGATGCCCGGCCCGTGCACGTCTTTTTCGATCAGTAGCTGCGGCATGAAGTAGCCGGTCTGCGGCCCGAAGACGGCGATCGGGTGGCCGTTCTGCGTGTGCGATCCGGCGACGAGCAGCGCGTTGCTCATGTCGTGCGGCAGCAGACGCGCGATGTCGCTGCTCGCCGCGAACGGCGCCGGGCCTGGACCGGGCGGGTTGTTAATGATCGACGTGAGGCTGCCGCAGTTGATGTCCGGCTGTGATGCCGGATCGACGGCGCCGAGATTCGTCATGTACGGCGCCGGCGTCGACGACGTCGTCACCGCTTCGGCGTCGTTCGCGAAGTGGAAGTCGTTGAAGATCGTGCGCGCTGTCGCGGCGTTGCCGAGCGCCGCCGTCATGTTCTTGAGCCCGCAGAAGTTGCTGACTTCGCCGCCGCCGCCCTTGCCGAAGATGGCGCCGACCTTCGACGCGATCGCGACCTCGTCCTCACCCTTCCACGGCGCCAGCGTCAGTCCGAGGATGGTGTACTCGGCCGGCAGCTTCGCCGGTGTCGCGAGCGCTTCGGTGATGTACTGGTTCACTCCGTCGGTGTACGCCTGGCCGTCGTTGTAGATCGCCTGGCCTTCGGGGCCTGATGCGGCGATGGCGTTGAGCTGCGCCGTCAGGTCGGACTCCTTGTACGGCGCATCGCCGAGCTGGCCGCGATCGAGATCGATGTTTGCTTGTGATGCGCCGAGGAACTCCGACAGGCGCGCGCGGCCGAGATGGCGCAGCACGTCCATGAGGAAGAGGCGATCTTCAGCGGCGGTGTAGCCCTGCGCGTACATCGTGGCGTAGCGCGTCTGCCCGAAGATGTGCGCGACGCCGAAGCTCTTATCGCGCACGACGGTGACATTCGCCGTCGGCGAGTAGACGCGCTCGATGTCGCTCTCCGGCACGCCGAATGAGGCGTCTTTGTAGAAGTCGGAAAGGCGGCTCTCGGGCAGCCCAGGCGAGTTGTAAACGAGGTCGGCGTACATGGCCAGCTGATCGCGCTGGTGCGGCTGGTACGCGCCCGGCCCCAGCGCCAGTTCCTGCGCGCTCTGCACGCCGTCTTCGCCCGGAGGCAGGATGTTGAGGAAGCCGTTGGCGTCGCCGAACTCCTGGTAGTGGCCCTGATCCGGCGGCGTCGCGGAAGCGGCGTGCGATCCCGCAACAAACAGCGAAGCCAGCAGCACGGCCGCAGCCAGGCAGTTCCTCATCATCGCCAACACCTCGACGCCTCGGCGGCGCCTCCTCGGTAAGCGGGGTTCAGTGCCGCGAGTATAGCGGACTGGAAGCTGGAGGCTGGAGATTAGTGGCTGGTGGCTGTGGCTCCAGTGGCTGGTGGTTGGTGGTTGGTGAATGGATGATGCTTGGGCGCAGGGATGGATTGGAGGACGTAGTGTCGATTCCGCTCGAGCCGGTTCAGTTCGGGCCGCGGCCTCCCGAACGAAACGAAGCGCCATATCGGGCGTACATCATCGTTAGCTTCGCGTTTGCCATAGGTGGCGGGTTCGCGTTGGCGTTGGCGCTGCCGCTGGCGCAGGCGATGGAATGCGACTGGGGCCGGCGCTGGTCGGCGCTCGTTCAGGTGCACGGGCAGATCCAGCTCCTCGGATTTGCGGGGATTTTCGTCATCGGGATGGCGTTCCGGCTGATGCCGCGGTTTTCGGGCGTGCCGCTCGCGTACCCGCTGCTCGGGCGCGCGATCATTCCGTTGATGGCGCCCAGCCTTGTACTCCGATCATTCGCCGAGCCGGCCGGCGACGGCACGCCGCGCGACGCTGCGCTGATCGGCTCGGCGGTATTGCTGGTGGCCGGCGCCGCGGCGTTCGCCGCCGTCGTGTTGCGCACGTTGTTGCGGCCGGCCAGCAAGGCTGAGTCGACCGGCTGGTTCTTCGTACTCGGCGCTATTTCGCTTGTCGTCGCAGCGATTCTCAACGCCTGGCTCATGCTGCAGGCCGTGCGCGATTCATCGCCGCTCGTACCTGCTGGGCGCGAGTCCGTGTTGATCGCGGTGCAGCTTTACGGATTCGTGTTGATGTTCATCGCCGGCGTAAGCACCCGCGCGGTCGCCGCGTTTACGGGGCGGCAGCGATCGGCGGTGATCGGTCGCCTTGCCGCGGTCACACTCGCCCTCGGCACGGCGATGTTCGCCGCCGCGTCGCTGCGTGCGACGTATGCGAACAGCCGCGCCATCGCGCGGGCGGAGGATGTGGGACTGTTGCTGATCGCGCTCGCGCTGGTGTCGGTTGTGTGGATGACAGGCGCACTGCAGCCGCGCGCGAACCGCGTCGCTGTAGCGTCGCAACTTCAGTTTCTGCTGGTGCGGACGGCGCTCGCGTGGTTGGCCGTCGCTTCGCTACTGATCCTGTGGTATGCGACGCGCGCGTTGTGCGACGGTACGGCGGTCGACTCATTCGAGACGGACGCGATACGGCACGCGCTGACCGTGGGAGTCGTGACGATGATGATCGTCGGCATGGGCATGATGATCCTGCCGGAGTTCGCGGGACGCCGGCTGCAGCACCCGCATGAACAATGGATCATCATTGCGATCCTGATCGGTCTCAACGCTGCCGTCATCTTGCGCATCTGGCCGGCGATTGAGGGCCTCAACTGGCTTTCGTCGACGCGTTACTGGCCGATGGCGGCCGCCGGCAGCATCACGGAAACGGTCGTCGTCGTGTTCGCCGCGATGTTCATCCAGAGCTATCTCGAACAACGCACGCCCGGGTGGGGTGCGCCGCGATCCCGCTGATTGCGCAGACCGACTCCGCACTGTCTGACGCGCGGCGCGGCGCGCTACTTGACGGCGATGCCCAGATCGTCCTCGATCACGTGCTCGAGGATCGCCAGGCCCTGCTCCAGCTCCTCCTCCGTGATCGTCAGCGGCGGGACGATGCGGACGGCGTTAGGGCGGAGGTTGTTGAGGAGCAGGCCGTTCCTGAGCGCGGCGTTCGTGATCCTCTCGCCGATGTCGGTCGTGAACTGCACCGCCCACATCAGCCCCGTGCCGCGCACCGCGGCGACGTTCGAGCAGCGGTCGAGCAGCGAGTTGAGGCGACGGGCGACGATCTCGCCCTTCTTCGCCACCTGCGCCGGAATCTCATTGTCGATGATGTACGACATCACTTCGTAGCCGACGCGCGTCGTCAGCGGCTCGCCGCCGTACGTCGATCCGTGATCGCCCGGCGTGAAGACGGCGCAGTGCTCCTTCGCGAGGAACGCCGCCAGCGGCACGCCGCCGCCGATGCCCTTGCCGAGCGTCATGATGTCCGGCTCGACGCCGAAGTATTCGTACCCGAACAGCGTGCCCATGCGGCCGCAGCCGGTCTGCACTTCGTCGAAGATCAGCAAGATGTTGTTGGCGTCGCACCAGGCGCGCAGCTCTTTGAAGTAGCCGGCGTCCGGCACGTTGATGCCGCCCTCACCCTGGATCGGCTCCATGAAAATGGCGACGGTGTTCGGGTTCGTCGCCGCCTTCACCGCTGCGACGTCGTTGAACGGCACGTGCACGAAGCCCTGCGGCAACGGCCCGAAGGGATCGCGATAGCGCGGGGTGCCGCCGGCCGAGACGGCCTGCAGCGTGCGTCCGTGAAACGCATCATCGGCCGCGATGATCTCGAATGCGCCGTCCTTTTTCTCCTTGCCCCATTTGCGCGCGAGCTTCAGCGCGCCTTCGTTGGCTTCGGCGCCGCTGTTCTGAAAGTAGACGCGATCGAAGCAAGAGTTGCGCACGAGCAGTTCAGCGAGCAGCAACTGCGGCTTCGAGTAGAGCGCGTTCGAAACGTGGATCAGCGTTCGCGCCTGGTCGGTCAGCGCGTCGACGATCACCGGGTGGGCATGCCCGAGGCTGACCGTCGCCGGCCCCGCGAAGAAGTCGAGATACTCGCGGCCGTCCTCGTCCCAGATCCGCGATCCTTCGCCGCGCGCCGCGACGACATCCATGCGCTTGCCCGTGCGCATGAAATACGCCGCTTCCTTCGCCTTCCAAGCGTCAGCCGTGATCGCAGGATCGTTCATCGAAGCAGGATAACAAACGCCGATCGTGGGCGAGTGCGCGTTCTGTAGACGTGGAACGGGGCCGCTCAGACGCGAACAGCGCCAATGCAATCTCCCGACTGTCATTCTGAGAGACGGTGTGAAGTTGAGTCGATGTAAGGGCGCCTCGTGTGGCCGCCGTTGGCGGTCGTGCACTTAGCCGCAGATGGCCGAGGCCTTCGCAACCGTCATTCTGAGCGAAGCGAAGAATCTCTCTGGACGGCCTCAGTCATTCGTGCGCGGGTTGCATTCGCCCCGGGATCGCATTCGTCATGACAACGGAGAGATTCTTCGCTTCGCTCAGAATGACACGCTTGGATCGCCCGGCTCGCAATCCGATGCTGAGGCACGCCTGCTGAGCATCTGCCTGACGTTCGTTCGCGTCGAGCCGCACCGTCACGGCGCTTCAAACCGGTGCAACGGCGGATGCGCGCCCTCGCTTGACGTGACATAGCCCGCGCCCGATCGCTCGAAGGCGATCGCTTCGCCCTGCTGCTCCGCCGCTGACGGGCCCTCGCACGGCGCGGCGGCGAGCGCTGCGGCGATCGATTGTCCCGGCGCGCGCGTCCACAGCCATACGGCGCTGTACGTTCGGATGGCGATCAGATCGCCGGCCGCTGAGATGTCGCCGCCGGTGGCGAAGGCGCCGCCCGCGCGCGCGATCAGCGGCGCGTCCGGCGGCAGCTCGACGTGCTGCTTGCGCTGCGAGAAGTCGATGCGGCCGATGATCTCCAGCGTGAACGTGCTACCCGCGTCGAGCGTGCCAGGTGCACGAAAGATCTCCGATCCGGCGGCGTCCTTCGTGACGATGATCAGATCGCCGCTGACGTTGTCGATCATCAGCGTCTCCGCGTCGTGCGGCCCGTCCGGATACGTGAACGTCAGCCGCTGCACGCCGTCCAGTGTGGCAACGGTCGGAGCGTTGCTGCGGTTTATCGCCGGTTCGCGCAGGCGATAGATGACAATGTTCGGCCGGTTGTGGCCGTTATCGCCGATGTCGCCGACGTAGATCTCCGAGGCGTCACGCGACGCGTCGGCGCCGATCGCGATGTCCTCCCAATCGATCGCATCCGCACCCGCGAGCGTGTAGGTCGCGAGCGATGCGCCGTTCGTATCCATCGCGAAGATGCGCGCCGTATCGCCGCTGTCGTTGTGCGCCCAGTAGACGCCGTCGTCGATCCCACTCGCGGCGAGCCCCGATAACTCGACGAGATCGTCCGCCGCGACCGTCGCCGCCGGCGCGACTTCCGCGCCCGATGCGCAGAGCGCCGGCGTCTGATCGACTGGCGTCTGCGTCGGCGCCACGTCCGCCGCGCCGGGCGTCGTGGGTGCTGCTGGACTGACCACGGGAGACGTCGTCGGAGACGCGCTCGCCGACGTCGACAGAGTCGTGGCAGCCGCGTACGTCGGCGATTGTGTGGGGCGCGCGGTCGGCGATGCGGATCCGCCGCTTGAGCCGCGGCAACCAACGATCGCGACGGCGGCAAGCGCCGTGACGATCGCGAGGCGCAGCTTAGGCGTCACGCGAGAAACGCCACGCGCGCGGCGACGAGAAATGGCCGCAACAGCTGGTTGCGAATACGCGCGTCGGTCGGCGGCTCCCCAAACGACACCTGCCTGCGTTACTGGCGTATGCGACCCGACATTGGCCGCCAGCACAGCCAGCATAGCCAACACATCCTGAAGTGGCCGCCAGCATAGCCAATTCACGCCCGATTCACACGCACCGATCTGTCGTCGGGTGCGCAGGGCCAAACGGGGGAAACCGGCCGGTCTTCCGTCCGCGCCGCGGCTCTGGCGCGCGGCGGAGGCCGGCGGCCCCGCGCGTCACGGCGCCGCACCACTCGCTTTCAACCGGCGACGAACCGAGCGACGCCGCAGTTCGGGCGCGCGGTCGCAACATGGCTACGGCCGCGTTCCGAGCAGCGTCCAGATGAGATCGC